>JAIXVL010000153.1 GCA_027483045.1 Lysobacteraceae bacterium | reverse complement strand
TGATGGGCATCGGCCCCATCGCCGCGATCCCCAAGGCATTGAAGCAGGCCGGTCTGACCAAAGACCAGATCGATTGGATCGAACTCAACGAAGCGTTCGCGGCTCAGGCCTTGGCTGTCACGCGCGATGTTGGACTCGACCCTTCGAAGATCAATCCGCTGGGCGGCGCCATTGCTCTTGGCCATCCGCTGGGTGCCACCGGCGCGATCCGCACCGCGACCATCGTGCATGGCTTGCGTCGTCGTAAGCAGAAGTACGGCATGGTCACCATGTGCATCGGTACGGGTATGGGTGCAGCCGGCATCATCGAAGCGCTGTAAGCGGTTCGCTTTTGCCAGAAACAAGAACGCCCAGCTCCGGCTGGGCGTTTTCTTTTACGGGCGCGATTGGAGCGCTCTAAGGGCTCACTTCCCACCACTCCCTCCATGCGTCCTTGGCTTGAAGCCAGGTGTAGGTGGCCTGCGCACCGAAGAACCCCCAGGGCTTCATTGCATTCTGCAAACCAAAGGGCGCGTATTCGCGCCATGCCGGATTGTCTTGGGCGATCGCAGCAGCCAGAACTTCACCAGCCACGGTGGTGGGCGCAACACCGTGTCCGCCAAAAGCCTGCGCGTACCAGAGGCCGGGGGCGTGCTGCCCGATCTGGGGCATTTCATGGCGGGCGTAGCTCATCAATCCCGACCACGCATAGTCCACGCGCACGCCCTCCAACTGCGGGAACACGCGCCGGATATCGCGGCGCAGCAAGCGCTCTACGGAGGGCGCCGCGCGATCGAGTACGGAAATACGTCCTCCCCAGAGCAAGCGGGTGTCGGGCAAGAGTCGGTAATAATCGAAGGCGAAACGCGTGTCATACACCGCGGCGTTGGTGTTCATGATCTGGGCTGCTCGCTCGCCCAATGGTTCGGTGACCACGATGTAGGTTGCGATCGGAAGCACCGACGCGTCGATCGCGGGCACTAGGCCGGACAGATAACCACCGCAAGCCAGCACCACGTGCTCCGCCTCGATCGTGGCTTCAGCAGTGTGGATGCGCCATCCAGCACCGCTCTTTTGCAATGCCGTCACTGCGGAGTGCTCGTAAACCTCGCCACCCTGCGACACGATGGCCCTCGCCAATCCGCGCGCGTACTTCAGCGGATGAAAATGGAAAGCCTCGGGCTCGAACAACGCGGCACTGTAGCGATCACTGTGCACCAAGGCGCGTAACTCCTCGCGCACCACGGGTCTCCATTCGGTGTCGAAATGTTCGCTCAAGAGGCGCCGGCGCCCTTCAAGCACATTCGGATCGCGAAACCAGTTGGCCCAAAGCACGCCGCCGTCGACGCGCTCACAATCGATTGAGTAGCGGTCTGTGCGTTGCCGAATGAGGCTGACGGCATCTTGGGTGCGGGCATACATGGTCTTCGCCCGATTAGGGCCCAAGAGCCGCAGCAAATCGGACTCACCGCAGGAATAGCCAGAAAAGACGAACCCACCGTTTCGCCCAGAAGCGCCGAAGCCGACCGTCGAGGACTCGAGCAGCGTCACGTTGCCAAAGCCCCGCTCCAGCAAACCCAGTGCAGTATTCAGCCCAGCAAAGCCGCCGCCGACCACGCAAACGCGAGCATCCATGGTGCCCCGTGCTTTCGGATAGGCTGGTGCCTGTTCTGCGCTTACCCGGTAGTAGTTGCCGCCTATCGGCTCAGACATGTGCTCGCTCCCTCTGAAGGCCTAGGATGTCGCCGACCTTCGCTATTGCCAATCCACCATGTTGAAGCCCGTATCTCGATCGATGGCTCCTTGGCTTGCAGGCCTCGCCATTGCCTGTCTGGCGGTTGGGCTGATGTGGTTTTTCCAATACCAGTTCGAGTCGAAGTTGATGGCTGGGGAGTTGGAGCCGCAAGCGGCCATGCAAGCACTGGCTCGCCTGCAATCCGCGCTGTTCGCTCTGTTGGGTGTGGTCGCACTCGGCCTTGCTGTTGCGCTCTGGAGTCTTGCGCGGAAAGTCCAAGAGGCGAAGCGATGGCCCCCGAGTGGCCAGTGGCCGGTACCGCGAACTTTGGACGACCAACAGACTCAGGTATTTCAACGTCGCCTGCAGTTCGGCGCCATCGTGAGCGCTGTCGGAGCGGCGGTCTCGCTGATCGCAGCGGCGATCTAGCCCGCCTCAGCGCTCTCCCAGCGCTTGACGCATCAACGCCAAGGTGGGTTCCGCGAGTGTGTCGTCCTCAAGAGCATATTGAAGCGTTGCTTCGATCAAACCCATCCGACTGCCACAGTCAAAGCGCCGCCCCTCAAAGCGGTAGGCTAAGGTTTTCTGCTCTTTCAGCAGTGCGGCAATGCCATCGGTGAGTTGAATCTCACCGCCTGCACCGGGGCGCGTTGCTTCCAACAAATCGAAGATGCGCGGGCTCAACACGTAACGACCGACAACCGCCAAAGTACTCGGCGCTTCTTCTGGACGCGGTTTCTCCACAATCGCAGAAATCTCGCCATGGCGACCGACGAAGTCGCGCGTAGCGACAATGCCATAACTGCGCGTTTGCTCGATCGGTACGTCTTGCACGGCAATGACGGTGGCCTGCTCGCGTCCAGCGAGTTCAACCAACTGCTTCGTCGCACCCGCGCCACGATTCCAAATCAAATCATCCGGAAGAATGACGGCAAACGGCTGATCACCAACCACGGGGCGAGCACACAACACAGCGTGTCCAAGACCCAAGGCCTCGGTCTGTGTAACGAATACAGCGCGCACATGGCGAGGAAGCACGTCGCGGATAACGGCCAACAGCTCGCTCTTTCCAGCGCGCTCAAGCTTCTGTTCAAGCTCGTATGCCTTGTCAAAGTAGTCGGCAACAGCGTGCTTGTAGCGATTCGTGACGAAAACCAAGGTGTCGCAACCGGCTCCAATTGCTTCATCCACTGCGTACTGGATGAGCGGACGATCGACCACCGGAAGCATTTCTTTCGGCACCGTCTTGGTGGCGGGCAAGAAGCGCGTGCCCAATCCGGCCACCGGGAACACCGCACAACGCACCCTGCTCATCATGGGGTGCGACCGCCACGAATCACTTGCGGACGGAACGGACCAGTGACGCGACCAACTGCAGGAGCGAACTCAGGAATGGTTTCAGCAATCACGCGCTTAATCTCAGGCTCATCATCTCGTTGAACAGCGGCGCGCAGCGCCTTCAATGCGTTGTCGACCATGCCTAAATCCACAGGCTGAGGTTCGGCAAGGAAAATCTTCGGATGAATGGTCTGCGAGTAGCTTTCGTTGGCGTGGAACAGCTCTTCGTGCAGCTTTTCGCCTGGGCGCAGACCGGTATAGCTGATGTCGATGTCACGGTAAGGCGTGTAGCCGGCCAAACGAATCATCTGTTCCGCCAGCATACGAATCAGCACTGGGCGACCCATATCGAGGGTAAAGATGCCCAGCGAATCGCGAAGCGTGTTGGCCTGCAAGATGAGCTGGCAGGCCTCGGGAATGGTCATGAAGTAACGCGTGACATCAGGATGGGTCACGGTGATGGGCCCGCCGCGACGAATCTGCTCACGGAACAGGGGAACCACGCTACCGGCCGAATCAAGCACATTGCCGAAGCGCACTGTGACCAGTCGCGTTCCGGTACCTTCGCAGCGCGCCAAGCAAGCCAACTCAGCCAAACGCTTGCTGGCACCGAGCATGTTGATGGAGTTAACGGCCTTGTCGGTCGAAATCAACACAAAGGTCTTCACGCCTGCATCCGCTGCCGCGGCAGCGACGACGTCAGTGGCGAGCAGATTGTTGCGAATGGCCTCGCGCGGTTGTGCCTCAAGCAAGGGCACGTGTTTGTAGGCCGCCGCGTGGAACAACTCATCCGGACGCCATTGGGCCAAGACTCGGCGAACGAGCACGTCGTCGCCACAGTCACCCAGCACAAATTCAGTGGCCAAGTTTGGGAAGCGCGAGCGCAAGTCCAATTGCAGTTCGTGAAGCGCCAACTCCGAACGCTCCAGCAACACCAGCTGCCCAACCCCAAGCGCAGCGCATTGGCGCGCCAGCTCGGAGCCGATAGAGCCACCCGCGCCGGTAATCATGATCGACCGACCGGAAAGGGACTGACGAATTGCTTCCCAATCAGGAAGCACCGGGTCGCGCCCCAACAAGTCTTCGATGGCAACGTCCTTCAAGCCGCCATGCATCCACTGCTCTTGCAGCATTTCCTCCGGTGCTGGGACTCGGCTGAAGCGCAAGCGAAGGCGCTCGCACTGTGATGCGATGCGGCCAAGTTGCTCTGCGTGGTCGCCCGAAAGTGCAATCGCTACCTGAGTAACTGCCGCTTCGTCAGCAATCCGCGCCAGTTCGTCGATTCGGCCCAGAACCGGCAAGCCATAGATCTTTGCGCCCTGGATGCTGCGATCGTCATCAACGAAGCCCACCACTTGGTAGCGGTCGCTGCGCTGAAGATCACGCGCCAAACTCTCCGCTGTAGGGCCTGCACCGAGAATCAGAAGGCGTTCGCGCTGCGTACTCACCCCGCGAAGCGACTGGCCGTCTTTCCACGTGCGGTAAAGCACGCGGGGTGCGCCCAAGAGCAAGGTCAGACCAAGCGGGTACAAAAGCATGGCCACGCGGGGCACACCCTCGGCGCGGTCAAAAAACAGAAACAGCAGCAGCGCAACCAGTACGCCTCCCGCCAAGCTACTGAACAGAATGTTCTTCAGATCAGGCAGGCTGGCAAAGCGCCACAGCCCGCGATAAAGCCCCATCTGCCAGAACACAGCCAACTGAACGGAAACGACCAAGGCGGTTTCCGGGACGAAACCATGCATCGGCACCGATCCGCCCAAAGAGGCGTAACGCAACGCGATCAAACCCTGCCAAGCGATGGCCACCATGAGCACGTCGTGCAAAACGACCAGTGCGCGGCTCAAAGGAAAGTGGTTGGACAGGACGGGTTTCATGCACCCCACTCCCCAAGCCGACGCCCGAAATGCCGGACGCCCGCCACCCAAAGGATCGCAGTGAGCGCGGTCATCACCAACGCAGACGTTTGACCAAATCCGGCTTTGTACTCACTGGCAACCACCACGCCTCCCGTGACGAGCATCCAGGCCACATAAGCACCCGTGACCCGCGCGTGACTGTAACCGCTCCGTGTGATCAGCTGATAGAGGTGGCGGCGGTGAGCTTCTGTGAGCCGTTCACCTTTAAGGGCCCGCAGCACCAATGTCCCGGCCACATCGATGACGAACGGCGCGGCCAAAGCCAGAAGCATCCATGGCCCAGAGGTCGACGGTGAGCCGAGCGCCAGCAGCGCCAACAGCATGCCGAGCGCATGGCTTCCGCAGTCGCCCATAAACACCCGGGCCTTGGGCAGGTTCATCGGAAGAAACCCCAAACAGGCCGCTACCAGCAGCACTGCGACCAGATTCAAAGGCCCGCCTAAGGCAAGTTCGAACGCAGCAAGCGACACCGCCACAGCCGCTGCAGCGCCGGCGGCAATACCATTGATGCCGTCCATGAAGTTCCAGGCATTCACCAGGAAAACCACCCAGGCGAGCGACAGGAGCACGCCTGGCGCCGCGCCCAGCCACTCCGGCCAGAGCGGATGCGCTAGCGCAACAGGCAACGCACAAAGCACCTGACCACTGAGCTTTAGGCGCGGCGAAAGGCTCCGCAAATCGTCGTACAAGCCGAGAGCTGCAATACCGAGCAGGGACAAGGCCTCGGGCCAAGACCAACTTAGTGCAGGACCCAGAAGCGCCCAGCCAACGAACACTCCCAACAGCAAGCCCACTCCTGCGCCACGCGGCGTGGGGGACTCATGGCTGCTGCGCGCACCGGGCACATCCATAACGCCACGTCGAAGCGCCCACCAGCGCCAAGCAGAGGTGCCTGCGAATGCAGCCAGTAACGTGATCAGGGCAACCAATGCGATGCCCAAGGACGAAGCAGAAGGCGCAGACATCGGGCCTATTCGAACGCCACGTGCGGTAGGGGCTTGATGGTCGCCCAATGCTTGCAACTCGGGCATTGCCAATGGTGCGCCCGAGCGCCGAAACCACAGGATTGGCAGCGATAACCTGGCGAACGCACGATCAGTTGCTCGTTGATCTGCTGGAGCGAGACCAGCAATCCACGCGGATCGTCGTTTTCGCCACGCAGGGCCAGTTCAATCAGGGCCGCTTCGCCACGAATGGACGGCCTCTGACGCAGATGCTCGCGCAGGAACTCGAGCGCGGCTGCGGCGCCCTCCTCTGCTTCAACACGACGTGCCAGTGCGAGAGCTGGCGAAACACCCGGATAGCGCTCCACCATTTCCAGCAGGAAGCTGCGCGCACGGGCCGGATCACCATGACGGTCGTAAGCCGCAAGCAGCGGTGGAAGCACTTCGGGCACAAACTCGATGTCTTGGCGGGCCGCACGCTCGTATGCGCGAATGGCTACGGCGTCATTGCCCTCTGCCAGCTCAATCTGCCCTTCCAATAGGGCTGCACGAACACTGTTTGCGTCGGCCGCACAGGCGCGCTCGAGATGCTGACGCACCAGCGCCGGGTCCGACTTCAAACGGGCCTTCTCTGCTAGTTCGCACTCGAATTGAGCAATCAAGCGCCCCATCGGCTCCTGGGTCGCTTGTTCGTAGCGCCGGGCATGGTCAATGGCCTGCTGCCAGTCACGCTCTGCTTGGTAAATCGACATCAAGTGACGTAGCGCCTGCGGAGCGGCCGAACCCAGTTTCACCAGATCGGTGAAGAGCGTCTCTGCGCGATCGAGCAGGCCTGCACGCATGTAGTCTTCGCCAAGCGCAAGAATCGCCCGCGCCTTCTGCGCGTCATTCAGGCCGGGTCGGGAGATAACGCTTTGGTGCAGGCGAATAGCGCGATCCACCTCGCCACGCCTGCGAAACAGCGTGCCGAGAGTGAACTGCGTTTCAAGCGTTTCGCGATCACGCTCAGCAATTTGCAGGAAGACTTCGATGGCCTTGTCCTGCTGCTCATTGAGCAGGTAGTTCAAGCCTCGAAAGTAGGTCGCCGACAGCTTGGAGATGCGCGCGCCGCCGCGCTTTTCGCCGCCGCGCTGACCCAGCCACCAGCCCGTGATGCCCACGGCAGGAATCAGGAGCAACAGCCACCAGACGCTGATCATTCGGCGTCAGGCTCCGAGTCTGTGTTGCGCGATTCCAAGCTTTGGGCAATTCGCGACAGCATCGCTGCTGCGCCACCCAAAATGGCGCCGAGAAGCAACAAGCCAAGCATCAGAAGGCCGAGCGGAGGCCGAAACTCCACCCAAAGAAGGTCAAGGCGCACGGGTTCTGCATTAAGAGCAGCCACGGCAATGCCGAAGACCAGACAGGCAAGAGCAAGAAACAGGCGGATCAATCGCATGAGGTCACGCAGATCCTGGGGGACGACGGATTATCGCAGTGCTTAAGGCGATTCGGGAACTACGGGATTCACCCGCTCGCGCAGCTCTTTTCCGGGCTTGAAATGCGGCACGTACTTGCCTGGCAGTTCCACCGACTCACCCGTCTTGGGATTGCGCCCCACGCGTGGCGGACGGAAGTGCAGGGAAAAGCTACCGAACCCGCGTACCTCGATACGCTGCCCCAAAGTAAGGGCATCGCTCATCATCTCGAGCAAGGCCTTGACGGCCAGCTCGACATCTTCGGGCTTCAGATGGGGCTGACGTTGCGCCAGCGCATCAATTAGTTCGGACTTGGTCATCGATCCCTTCGACGGCCGTGCTCATGGAAGATGGCCCGGGAAACCCCGGGCCATCCTGATCTTTCAAACTTACTCGCGGCCGCCAAGCTGCTCGCGCAGCAACGCGCCGAGCTTGGTGGTGCCGCTCGAAGCTTCAGCGGAGCGGTTGTTGTAGTCCGCCATCGTCTCTTGAATCTCGGCCTCGTCCTTGGCGCGGATCGAGAGCTGCAACACGCGGCTCTTGCGGTCCGTACCCACGATCTTGGCCTCAACGCTGTCGCCAACCTTCAGGTGCTGCGTGGCGTCTTCCACGCGGTCCTTGGAGATGTCGGAAGCGCGGATGTAACCCTCGATGCCGTCGCCCAAGTCGAGCGTGGCGCCACGAGCGTCCACTTCCTTCACGGTGCCGGTCACGATGGCGCCCTTCTGGCGGGTAGCCACGAAGGAACCGAACGGGTCCTGCTCCATCTGCTTGATGCCCAGCGAAATGCGCTCGCGTTCCGGGTCCACGGCCAGCACAACGGCTTCCACGGTGTCGCCCTTCTTGAAGTTGCGAACCACGTCTTCGCCGGTGGTGTTCCAGCTGATGTCCGACAAGTGAACCAGACCGTCGATGCCGCCATCCAAGCCGATGAAGATGCCGAAGTCGGTGATCGACTTGACCTGGCCGGAGACCTTGTCGTTCTTCTTGTTCATTGCCGCGAACGCTTCCCACGGGTTCGGCGCGCACTGCTTCATGCCGAGCGAGATGCGGCGACGCTCTGCGTCGACATCGAGAATCATGACCTGAGTCTCGTCGCCCAACTGCACAACCTTCGACGGGTTGACGTTCTTGTTGGTCCAATCCATTTCCGAAACGTGGACCAAACCTTCAACGCCCGGCTCGATCTCAACGAACGCGCCGTAATCGGTGACGTTGGAGACCTTACCGAACACGCGCGCACCGTTCGGGTAACGACGCGTGATGTTGTCCCACGGATCTTCGCCGAGCTGCTTCAGGCCGAGCGAAACGCGGTTGCGCTCGCGGTCGAACTTGAGCACGCGAACCTGCAGTTCGTCGCCAACGTTGACGACTTCCGACGGGTGACGAACGCGCTTCCACGCCATGTCGGTGATGTGCAGCAGGCCGTCGATGCCGCCGAGGTCCACGAATGCGCCGTAATCGGTGAGGTTCTTGACCACGCCCGTGACGATCGCGCCTTCCTGCAAACGCTCGAGCAGCTGCTCGCGCTCTTCCGAGTGCTCGGACTCAACCACAGCGCGGCGCGAAACCACGACGTTGTTGCGCTTGCGATCAAGCTTGATGATTTTGAAATCGAGTTCTTTGCCTTCGAGGAACACCGGGTCGCGGACCGGGCGAACGTCGACCAAGGAACCGGGGAGGAACGCACGCACGTCGCGGATGTCGACGGTGAAGCCGCCCTTGACCTTGCCGCTGATGCGGCCGGTAACGGTCTCGGCCTTTTCCATTGCCTCTTCGAGCTCGTCCCACACCATGGCGCGCTTGGCTTTCTCGCGCGACAACACGGTTTCGCCGAAGCCGTTTTCGAGCGAATCCAGCGCCACCTTCACGGTGTCGCCGACTTTCACTTCCAGCTCGCCAGCTTCGTTACGGAACTGTTCGATCGGGACGATGCCCTCGGACTTCAGGCCCGCGTTCACGACAACCACGTCGTTGCGGATCTCGACCACGACACCGGACACGATGGAGCCCGGCTTCAGCTTCGAGAGAGCGGTCTGGCTCTGCTCAAACAGTTCGGCAAATGATTCAGTCATTAGAGTTTCTCTGGTTGGACATCAGGCTTTCGTCCGCATCTCTGCGCAACGCGCCCACCTGCAATGTGTCTTTCGACACGTGGGAAAACCGGCAAGCGACATGCTTGCCGGGCTGTTCTTCATGACGAGTTGCGGAGCGAACGACGCGCCGCCGAGAGCCCTTAGGGCCGCCGAATCGATTCTGGAACGAGTGCCAGGACATGCTGGACCACCTCGCCAATCGACCGGCCGGTGGAATCCAGGAAAAGCGCATCGTGTGCGGGTTTCAGGGGTGCCACCGCACGGCTGGCATCGCGTTCGTCGCGAGCCGTAATTTCGTGCAGAAGACTGTCGAAATTAACAGAAACTCCCTTTTCCTTCAACTGCTTATGCCGGCGCACGGCACGTTCTTCAGCACTAGCGGTGAGAAACACCTTGAACGGCGCATCTGGGAAGATGACCGTACCCATGTCTCGGCCGTCAGCCACCAAGCCGGGAAATTGGCGAAAACTGCGCTGAAGTTCCGTTAACGCGCTGCGAACAGGCGGGTGTGCTGCAATGGCTGAAGCGGCCGCGCCGGCCGTTTCCATACGCAATTGGTGCGTCGCATCTTTGCCGTTCACCACCACTTTGGGCTCGCCTTCGCCGTCGCCATCAAACCGAATCAACGTGCGCGTGGCGCAGGCGGCAACGGCTTCTGCATCAGACAGATCGAGCTGCTCCCAAGCGGCAGCCAAGCCTACGGCTCGGTACAGAGCGCCAGAATCGAGGTAGTGCCACCCCAGAGCATGGGCCACCATACGGCAGACGGTGCCCTTGCCGGAACCGGAAGGGCCATCGATGGTGAGGACAGGGGCGAGTGAGGTCTGCATGCGGGGCGGGAGTCTACGCGAGCCGAAGCCCGAACCCGATCCCCCGAGCCAACTGATCGAAGCCAGGGAAGGAAGTCGCAACGTTTGCGACGTCGTCAATGCGTACCTCACCGCTGGCGCATTGCGCGGCAACTGAAAGGCTCATCGCAATGCGGTGGTCACCCTGACTGTCGGCATGGCCGCCGTGCAGTGCGCCTCCGGTAATGATGGCGCCGTCCGGCTTCTCTTCGACGCGAGCCCCCAGGCTCCTTAGGCCTGCGGCCATCACGGCGATTCGATCGGATTCCTTGACCCGCAATTCGGCCGCGCCGCTCACCACGGTCACCCCCTCCGCCAAGGCGGCTGCGGTGAACAGGGCCGGGAACTCGTCGATCATGTCGGGGACAAGCGGTTCGGGGATCGTGGCACCGCGCAACTGCGTGGCACGCACTTCCAGGTCGGCCACGGGTTCGCCGCCTTGCTCGCCCACCGGAGACACGGTGATGTCGGCGCCCATCAGCTTCAAGGCATCGATTAGTCCGGTGCGGCGAGGATTCATGCCCACCCGGCGCAGGCGCAAATGGGAGCCCGGCACCACACTGGCCGCCACAAGGAAGAACGCCGCAGAAGAAAAGTCCGCAGGCACATCGACATCCGTGGCAATCAGAGCTTGCCCGGGCCGCAAAGTGGCGAGTCCCGGCGAGAAATCGATGTCGGCGCCAAACGCACGCAACATGCGCTCGGTGTAATCACGTGTGGGGTGCGGCTCGCGAACCGTGGTGGGGCTTCGCGCGTACAAGCCCGCTAGTAATAACGCGGACTTGAGCTGGGCACTGGCAACAGGACATTCAAAATCAATGCCTTGCAAGACATTGTTACCGTGAATTCGAAGTGGTGGAAGCCCTCCTTCACTCTCGATTCGCGCCCCCATCTGCTGCAGTGGGTCGATGACCCGACGCATGGGCCGCTTCGACAGCGAAGCATCACCGATCAGCACGCTATCGAAGCGCTGAGCTGCCAAAAGCCCCGCCAGCAAGCGCATGCCAGTGCCGGCATTTCCGCAGTCGAGTGCCTCCGCCGTACCGCGTAAACCATGCAAGCCGACCCCATGCACAACGCGTTCGCCTGCGCTGGGCGCGTCGATGCGTACACCCAGCCGACTGAGAATGGCTGCCGTCGCACGGGTGTCTTCGCCTTCCAAGAAGCCGGTAACGCGCGTGGTGCCTTCGGCGATGGCACCGAACATGACCGAACGGTGCGACACCGATTTATCGCCCGGCACGGTGATCTCACCGACCAAGGGTTTTCCAGGCTGGGCTACCCAGGACATCTGGCTGCCGCTCATGCCTTGCCCTCGGCACGAAGCGCGTCCAAGGCCTTCAAGAGACGCGCGTTCTGCTCCACCTTGCCGACGGTGATGCGCAGGCACTGAGGAAGGCCGTAGCCCCGCATCGGCCGCACCACGATATCGCGAGCCATAAGGCCGCGATCCACCGAGGATGCAGCTTCAGCGTTACCGAAATCGACCAGAAGGAAGTTGGTCTGCGAGGGGTGCACAAAGTAGCCGCGAGCCTTCAACTCGATGGCCAAGGCCTCGCGGTTGCCGGCGGTCTCGTGCAGCACAGTCGCGATATGCGCCTCGTCCATCAGTGCGGCGGTTGCCGCGGCCAAGCCGGGGCTGTTGACGTTGAAGCTCTCGCGAATGCGCTCCAGAACGGCCACCACGCCTGGCGCGGCAAGCAACGCGCCGACTCGGAGGGCGGCCAAACCGTGGAGCTTCGAAAAAGTTCGGGTTACCAATAAATTCCGATACTTAGCGAGCAAAGTCAAAGCAGATCCGCAATCTGGCTGAGTGAGGAATTCCCCATAGGCCTCGTCCAGAACAACCAGCGTTTCCGGCCCGGCAGCTTGCAGAAGGCGCTCAATCTCGGTGGTCGTCAGCCACGTGCCTGTCGGGTTGTTGGGGTTCGCCAACATCACCAAGCCAGTGTCTGGGCGAAGTGCGGCGATCATTCCGTCGATGTCATGCCCGCGCGGCTGGGTCGGGTGCGTGGGTGGCAACGCCTCAACCACATCGAGACGAGCATTCGCCGCTTGGGCAGCCAGGGGGTACACCGCAAAACAGTAGCGCGAGACCAGCACCGAACGCTCCGGCCCGGCAAACACCTGAGCGATCTGCATCAGCAGCTCATGCGTGCCGTTGCCGAGCATCACCTGCTCGCGCTGGAGTCCGAAAGCCTCGGCAAGAGCGTGTTTGAGCACGCCGCCACGCGGGTCGGGATACAGCTCCAGCGTGTCGAGCTCGGAGCGCAGCGCGGCCAGGGCCAGCAGGCTGGGACCCCACGCACTTTCGTTGCCGCCAAGTTCCAGAAGGCCCTGCTCGCCCGCCTTATGGCGCAACGCGACGATGTCGTGCCCTGGGTCGTAACTGGCCAAACCTTGAACGCCGGGCGATGCCAAGCGGACAACGCGCGCCACTTCGGCCGCCAAGGCGGCCGCTCCCGATTCCGACATCAGAGCACCGCCACCGGGTAAGAACCCAGAATCTTCACCGTCGAGGCGAAGGCGCCCAATTGCTTGAGCGCAGCCTGCATCTCGGGCTGCTCCACGTGACCGGAAACGTCGATGAAGAACGCGTACTCCCAGCGGCGGGTGTGTGCGGGGCGAGACTCGATACGGTTCAGTGACAGGCCGGCGTCGGCGAAGGGCTTGAGGATGCCGAACAGCGCGCCCGGCTGGTCGTTGACGAACACCAGCAGCGAGGTGCGGTCATGGCCACAAGGGGGCAGCAGCTCGCGCCCTAACACCAGAAAGCGCGTGGTGTTGTCGGCGCGGTCATTGGCCGGGCCGGCAATCGTTTTCAGGCCATACACATGACCCGCGCTTTCGCCGGCGAGTGCAGCGGCGTCGTCGGCATTGCGTGCACGGCGGGCAGCATCGGCATTGCTCGGTGTGGGCACCAACTCAGCCTTCGGCAAGTTGGCGCGCAACCAAGCCTTGCATTGCGCGAGTGACTGCGGATGCGCGTAAACGCGTTCGATGTCCTCGATACGTCCCGTGCGGCCCAGCAAGTACTGATGGATACCGAGTTCGACTTCGCCGCAGATCTTGAGCGACGAGGTCAGGAACATGTCCAGCGTCGACTGGATGGTGCCCTGCCCTGAGTTCTCGACCGGCACCACGCCGAAATCGGCATTCCCCGCATCGACCTCTTGGAACACTTCCTCGATGGATGCCAGAGGCAAGCCCTTCGCCGAGTGACCGAAATGCTTGTGGACGGCCTGTTGCGAGAACGTGCCCTCGGGGCCCAGGTAGCCAACCTTCAAGGGCTCCTGCTGCGCCAGACAAGCCGACATGATTTCGCGGAACAGCCGCACCAGCATTTCATCGGCCAGCGGGCCTTCATTCCGATCGATGACACGACGCAAGACCTGCGCCTCGCGTTCGGGACGGTAATAGTCGACGGCTGCCTTGAGCGGCCCTTTCGCCCTTCCGACCTGCTGCGCCCAACGCGCGCGCTCGGCGATCAGTTCTTGGATGTGGATATCGATGCCATCGATGCGACTACGCACCTCGGCCAAGTTCAAGGGCTTCGCAGCGCCTTCAGGAGCGCCACCCGCCGATTCAGGAAGATCAGACATGGCTTATCCGTTTCGACGAGCGAAGTCGCCCATGAAGTCGACCAAGGTCGCGACGGCTTCAAACGGCAGCGCGTTGTAAATGGAGGCGCGCATACCGCCCAAATCACGATGCCCCTTCAGTGAAAGCAGACCCGCGGCTTCCGATTCCTTGAGGAACGCAGCGTCCAACGCCTCGTCCTTCAGGGTGAACGGCACATTCATCAACGAACGCGCACCGATCGACACCGGGTTCTTATAGAAGCCGCCACTGTTGTCGATGGCCGAATAGAGCGCTTCGGCCTTGCGGCGGTTGTTCGCTTCGAACGTGGCAAGACCGCCTTGTTCCAACATCCACTCGAACACCAAGCCCGCCAGATACCAGCTGAAGGTAGGCGGTGTGTTGAGCATCGAACCCTGCGCTGCGTGCTCTTTGTAGCTCAGGATCTTGGCGCGGTTCTGGCCGGCGCGCTCGAGAAGATCCTTGCGGATCACCATCACCACCAAGCCCGAGGGGCCGATGTTTTTCTGTGCACCTGCGTAGATCACGCCGTACTTCGAGACGTCGATGGGCCGCGAGAGGATCGACGAGCTGAAATCGGCCACGAGGGGCACATTGCCCGTGGCGATGGCATCGGGAAATTCCACGCCATGAATCGTTTCGTTCGCAGCGATGTGCACGAAGGCCGAAGTCGGGTCGATGGCATAGCTGCTTGCTTCCGGAAGATCGGTGAACTTCGTCGACTCGCGAGTCGCAATGACCTGGGCGGCGCAATGCGGCTTGCCCTCCGCCACGGCTTTCTTGCTCCATGCGCCCGTCACGATGTAATCAGCGCGCTGGCCGGCATCGGCCAGATTCATCGGCAGCAACGCAAAATGCGTGGTGGCACCGCCCTGCAGGAACAACACCGAATAGTCATCGGTGATACCCATCAGTTTGCGTAAATCAGCCTCGGCTTTCTCGGCCACGGCAATGAAGGCTTTGCCGCGATGGGACACTTCCATCACCGAGGCGCGCTCACCACCCCACTCCAACAACTCCGCCTGCGCCCGGCGCAGCACCGGCTCCGGAAGAACGGCCGGACCGGCACTGAAATTGAATCCCCGCGACATCACACACCTCCTATGAATTGACCTTGGACGCTAACACGCGCGCTAAGACCTTCAACAGTAGGGGCTCGATTTAGAGTTGAATCTCCAAATGCTGGCCGGGCATTAGTCGCTTTTCTGGTTGCGAGTGAAACCAACCCGGCTGTCGACACGTACATCATGCTCACGGCGCAGGCACCAACCTGCCTGCATCCACGGGAGTGCCTCATGCGCGACACACAGCGGCTGACGGAAAATGACGTAACCCCCGAATGGGCCTATCAGCGGCGCAAGCTCTTGATGACTGGAGCGTCCCTTCCCGCTTTGAGCCTTTCGGGCTGCGGAGAGGCGCAACCGCCTTCTCCCGCCACTGTTTCGCCCGCCCCGGGCAGCGGAATCAGTGCTGACGGTTTGACCACGTCCGAAACGCAGACGTCCTTCCGCGACGCGACCACCTACAACAATTTCTATGAGTTCGGCCTGTCGAAAGACGACCCGGCGCGCGAAGCATGGCGCTTGAAGCCACGCCCTTGGAGCGTGGAAGTCGCTGGCGAATGCGAGCGCATCGGGCGCTTCGACCTAGACACGCTACTGAAGCCCTTGGCTG
>JAIXVL010000147.1 GCA_027483045.1 Lysobacteraceae bacterium | reverse complement strand
TGAAACAGAGGCTGAAGTTGCCGCCTTCACCACCGAAAACGCGCGCCGTTTGTTTTCTAGCCCGCCTTCAGCAGCAGTTCGATAACGCGCCCAACCGCTGCGAAACCGAAGGTGCCGGTCACGTGGGTCGCGGCACCTAGGCCGCTACCGCAATCCAATTTGAACGAGGCATCGGCATCGAGCGCCGGCCGGACACCGCACACGCGACCATCAGGCTGCGGGTAACGCACGTTCTCCAGCGAATACACAGCCGACACACCAAAGTAGCGGTCTTTGTTGCGGGGGAAGTGGAACTCCCCGCGAAGCTTTTTGCGCACCAATGCCAGCAACGCATCGTGCTCAGTCCGCGAGAGATCGCGCACGCGCACCAGCGTCGCATCCGTGCGCCCACCTGCAGAACCCACCACGACGATGGGCTGCTTGCGGCGCCTGCAGAACGCAATGGTCTCGACCTTCACCCGGAAGCTGTCGAAGGCATCCAGCACCACATCGAAATGCGGCTGAATCAGGCTTTCTAAGTTGCCCGAGGTCAGGAAGCTGGGCACCACATTCACCACGAGATGGGGATTGATGCGCCGAGCCCGTTCGGCCAGCACTTCCGCCTTCCCACGTCCGTACTCGCCATCCAGCGCGTGCAACTGCCGGTTGGTGTTGGACACGCAGATATCGTCGGCGTCAATCAAGGTCAGGGCACCCACGCCGCTCCTGGCCAAGGCTTCCACCGCCCAGGACCCCACGCCACCCAAGCCGATGACCGCCACATGCTTGCGGGCCAACACTGCCCCAGAGCCAAGCCCATACAGGCGGTCAATCCCGGCAAAGCGTGGATCGGGAGCGGTGGCGGGGACGGGTGGTGTTTTCATGGGATGCGCAGTGTAGCGATGGGGCGCGTTCAGTTGCGGCAGGCTAGCGTCAGGCCGTGCCCACCGGAGCCCCTCAATGAACATCACCGCCTCGACCACCCTTCGCCCATTGCTGCTGGCTGCCACGGTGGCTCTGCTTGCCACAGCCTGCAGCACCCAACCCACGACGCAGCGTTACGTGAACTACCAGCCCAGCCCGCGCATCGAGCCTGAGCGCTGCTATCACTGTGGCACCATCGAAAACATTAGCCGCGTTCAAAACGCTCGAACGAATACCGGGACCGGCGCCGTTCTAGGTGGCGTGCTAGGTGCCATTGTCGGCAACCAGCTGGCCGACGACAGCAGTCGGGGCCGAAGGAACACCGCCACGGTGGCCGGCGCAGCGGCAGGCGCGCTGGCAGGTAATGCCATCGAAAACCGTGCGAATGCCGAGAGCTTCGACATCACGGTACGCATGGACGATGGCCGCCGCCTCACCCTCAACATGACTCGCCTGCCCGAGGGTATTCGCAGCGGCGCCTATGTGCGCTACGACGGGCGCCGATTGGTGCCCTTGCGCTAAACACACGCGGGGCTCTGGTATGTTCAGCGCCACTTTTTTGCCAAGTGGAACCAGCGATGCGCAGCCTTATCGCCCTGCTTGTGGGCCTTTTCCTCGGCGGCATGCTCACAGTCGTGGCGCTCAATAGCCTGCGCAAGGGCACTGCTTACCCCAATGGCGTGATGGCAGTGATGGCCGCACAGATGGGCCAGCTCGATGAGCAGGTGAAGTCCAAAGCCTGCGATGCCGAGGCGCTTGCGCCCAATCTGAGCACGCTGGCCGCGCTGGGCAACGATATCGAGCCTGCGTTTTTGCCGACCGGTGACGATGCTCGATTCAGCAGCCTTGCCGGCGACTATCGCGCAGCAGTGGGAGTCGCGTTGGCCGCCGCACCAGCCAACTGTGAGGCCGCATCAAAAGCCTTGAATGCGATTAGCGCAACCTGCAAGGCCTGCCACCAAGAATTCAAGAACTAGCGAGCGCCCTGCGTCCACCAGGTGCCGATGGCTTCAGCCACTCGCTCCGGTTGACGCATCCACGCGAAGTGGTTCGCCGGCACGCCTAGCGCCTCGGCATCGAAGCTGCGTATTTCTTTCCGGTGACCGCCTAAAGCGCCCACGAGAGCCTCCAACGACGCGGCCGGCACGAGTGAATCGCGATCGAACCGCAGCCCGAGCACAGGCAACTCCAAGGCGGCCAAGCGCGCATCAAAGTCAGAGGGCAAACCTTTCAGCGCGTTGTAGTGCCCGCGGCGCACCGTGCCCGACCAGTCGCGCATGAGCTGTCCAGCTTCGCGACCTGCGAAGCGGAACCATTCCCCCGGGTAGTGCCCTACGGTATGGGTAACGGGTGGCAGCGCATGGCCAAAACCGGCGATCAACCACTTCAGGGGCGACGGAAAAAGTCGCCAGTTAGGCACCCCGCTGGCGACCGGAACCACGCCGGCAGCGCCGCCATCGAGGGCTGCCGCAAGCGCTGCGAACTGGCCTCCAATGCTATGGCCTGCAAAGACGAGGGGAACATCCGGTTGCGCCGCTCGGAGAGCAGCCGCGGACTCAGGGATGTCGCTCTCCAACAGCTCGCGGTATCCCCAGTCGACGCTTCGGGACGCGCGTGCAGCATGCGCCCCGGTACCACGCCACTCGTGCAACAGGCTGCTGATGCCTTGCGCGGTGAGCGCCTCGGCGAAACGCTGGTACTTGCGGGCGGGCACACCCAACGCGGGCAGCCAGATCAGGGCCAGACGAGCATTCTCGGCAGGAAAAAGGAGGGGTGACGTATGGGCGCTTTGCATTTCCCGAGGATGGCGGAAGCCGGCGTCGCGGTTCAAGCCGTGGGCGACCGCGCAGGCCCACTCACCGCTGTCAGCAGTGCGCACTTCGGGTCCGGGGCGGGCCAAGGGACCGCAAACGACCCTTGCCGACTTTCGCACGGAGTCCACAAGGGTTAGATTAGTACATGAAAAGCTGCGCTCAACACTTTGAGCCGGCACGTTTTTCCACCCCCGGTGATGCGGCGGACGCGAGGTTCAAGCGATGCGCTTCAGACCAATGCCCGATGTTCCGATAGCGATCGGCGAAGCGTTGCCGTGGACGGTGTACGACCGCACGGGCAATGCGTTGTTGGTCAAGGGCCAAGTTGTCGACAGCGACATCATGCTGCAGCGTCTACAGGAACGCGGCTTGGTGGAAGACGGCGGTGGCGGTTTGCGGACTGAGGGAGCCCGCACAGAGGAAGAACGTCCCAAACCGGTTCTCGAGCGTCCCACAGCACGCCTACGCGATGCTCAGGACGAACTGCAGTTGATCCATCGCGACCTGCTGGCCGGCACCGCGTCGAAGGCTGAGGCTCGCGTCCGCGAGTTGGCCGAGACTTTGGCCCGCGACTATGCCAACGACCCGGAGCAGGCGACTGGGCTGCTTCAGCTCGAGGCCATCGATCACCGACTGTCGCGTCGGCTCATGCATGCGGCCATGCTGACCCAAGTATTGGCGGAGCCCAGCGGCTTGGACAAAAAGCGCTGCATCAGCTTGATGTGCGCCGCGCTTACTTTTGATGTGGCACTCGCACCCATCAGCGAGGTGTTGGCGGCGCAGAATGCCCCGCTCAGCGAAGCGCAATGGCGTGCCATCCAGACCCACACCACTGAAAGCTTAGAGTTGTTGCAACGGGCAGGCATCAAAGATCAGGTGTGGCTGGATGCGGTGCTGGACCACCACGAACGCGTTGACGGCACGGGCTATCCGCGCGGTCTACGCGGCGATGATGTGTCGGTCGAAGCGCGCATCCTCGGCATTGTCGACATCTACAGCGCGATGATCCGCCCACGCGCGTACCGTGATGCACAGTCTTCCCGCGTTGCTCTCCGCGACATCTTTCTTGAGCGCGGGCAACGTATCGATGAGCGCTTGGCCACGCTGTTCATCAAAGAACTGGGCGTGTATCCCCCAGGCACCATGCTTCGTCTTGCAAGTGGCGAGATCGCGGTCGCAGTGCGACGCACCAGCGAAGGCGCACACCCGCAAATCCGCTGCGTCATAGGCAAGGATGGCGCTCCGCTGGCGTTTCCGCAGGTGCGCGATAGCCATCTTCCAGAATTCGCCATCGTCGAGATTGTGTCGGCCTCGCAATACCGTTCGGCCTTGGGTAGCTTGAACATCCTTTGGTCGCGCGGCTGACTTTGATGACCCCAGATACTTGGCTTTACGTGCTTGCAGGCGCCTTGATTGTGGTCGGGGTGCTCGGCACCTTTCTGCCGGTTCTGCCCGGCATTCCGTTGGTTTTCAGCGGCATGCTGCTGGCCGCTTGGGTCGGCGACTTCCAAGTCATCAGTGGTTGGACTCTGCTGGTTCTTGGTGTTCTTGCTGCAGTGGCACTCGCGATCGATTTCGTGGCATCCGCTCTGGGCGCCAAAAAGATTGGTGCGTCACCGAAGGCGGTATGGGGCGCCGCCCTGGGCACACTGTTTGGCCTGCTGCTCGGCATCCCCGGCCTGATCATTGGGCCCTTCGCCGGTGCAGTAGCCGGCGAGCTGATTCATCGCGGCGCGCTCAACCGGGCCAATGTGGGCGAAGCCGCCAAGGTTGGCGCGGCCACGTGGATTGGCATGGCGGTCGGTGCCGCACTGAAGCTTGCCGTGGCCTTCGGAATGCTGGGCTTGTTTGCCTTAGCGATTTGGCTGCCTTGAGTCTTGCGCGAACCGCTTAGAGTTCGCGCAAGGTAACTGAAGGCGGCGCATCCAGAATTCGCCGCGTGGCCCACAAGCCGGCCGCAAGCGCAACGAGTGTCCCCGCCAGCGCGCCGGTCGCGGCCATCGCCCAATTCGGCGTCCAAGGCAGATCGAGAACTTGGCCCGCGACCACGCCAGCAAGGGTGGTGGCGGAAATCGCCGCCACGAGGCCCGAGATCAAGCCAAGCGCAGCAAACTCGCCAGCCTGTGCAAGCCGCAGTTGACGGCGACTGCCTCCCAACACGCGCATGACAGCGCCCTCACGCAAGCGCTCATCCTGACTGGCACCCACTGCCGCCAAGAGCACCAGCGCACCCGCAGCAAGCGCCACGTAGAACACCGCCTCGACCACTTTCGAGACCTGCTCCACCGTGCTGCGCACCTGATTCAGGATGGCATCAATGTCGATGACCGACAGGTTGGCGAAACGATCAAGCAGCGCGCGAGTGAACCCTTCTCGGCCCGCAGGCAAATGAATCGCGGTGATGTAGCTGGCTTGCAAGCCTTCCACTGCTCCGGGCGACACCAACACGAAGAAATTGGGGCGGAAGCTCTCCCACTTCACTTCGCGAAGGGAAGTGACCCTACCCTCCAAGCGCGTGCCTGCGATGTCGAATGCGACCACATCGCCCAGTGACCAGCCCAACGTCGACGCAAGACCCTCTTCCACCGAAAACTCCACAGGGGCAGCGCCCGATTCAGCCGGGGAAGCTGAAGCGCTCGACGCACGCTCGGACCAGAACGTACCCGCGACAACTTTGTTGTCGTCATCCAAGGATTCGGCCGTGCTCAGGTTGAACTCACGCTCTGCCAATCGGCGCGCGCGCCGACCTTCGTCTGCGTAAGTCGCAGAGCTAACGGCCTCGCCATTTCTTTCGACGAGACGACCCCGAATCATCGGAAAGATCGTGGGTTCAGCCACACCCTGTCCTTCCAAGAATGTGCGCAAGGGCTCTACCTGATCGGGCTGCACATTGATGATGAAGCGGTTGGGCGCGTCGACTGGAAGCGCATCACGCCAACGCGAGAGCAGATCGGTGCGCACGAAGGTGAGCAACAGAAGCGCCATCAGGCCCAAGCCCAGCGCCGCAACTTGCGCAACGGTCGTTGCCGCACGACGGCTCACATTCGCAAGGCCATAACGCCACGGCCCGCGCAAGAAGGGCCGAAGCAAGGAAACACCGCGCACCAAGGCATAGCCCAAAGCCGCAAGCACGGCGAAGGTCACAACCAAGCCCACCAGCATGGCGCTGGCCAATTGCGCGGAGTCAGCCTGCCACCACAGCAAGGCACCCAAGCCGCCCAAGCCCAAGGCAGCCAACGCGAGAGCGCTGGGCTCGCGCAATTCCAAATCGCGACGAAGTACGCGCAAGGCAGGAACGCCACGCAAGGCGAGTACCGGCGGAACGGCAAATGCCACGAGCACCGTCAGGCCCACCGCGTAGCCTGAAAGCACCGGCACCAAACCCGACGACGGAATCGCGACACCCAGACTGGCTGCCAGCCATTCGCCGATGCCGAAACTCAAGGCATAAGCAATCACCACGCCGATGCTGCTGCCCAGAAATCCAAGGATCAGCAGTGAGCCAACCTGTACCTGCACGATGGTGCGTTGACTGGCGCCCAGGCAGCGCATCACAGCGCAAGCATCCAAGTGACGCGCACTGTGACGCCGCGCTGCCATCGCGACGGCGATTGCCGCCAAGACCACCGACACCAGCGTGGCCAACCCAAGGAATCGGCTGGCGCGATCGAGCGCACGGCGAATCTCCGGGCGACCATCCGCCGATGTTTCAAGGCGCTGACCTCGCTCCAAACCCTTGCGTGCGTCGGCCACGAAGCTTTCGACGGCATCGGGCGTGCCCGCAACGACCAAGCGATAGGCGATACGGCTTCCCGGCTGGATCAAGTCAGTCGCCGGTAGATCATCCACGTTGAAGATGACTTTCGGCGCGACGTTGAAGTAATCCAAAGCACCATCGGGCTCTTGCAGCACCAGTGCCGACAGCGTGAGTTCGCTGCGCCCCAAACTGACTTTGTCGCCCAAGCGTGCGCCGAGTGTGTTGGCGCCGCTGGCGGTCATCCACACCGTGCCAGGCATGGGACCTTCGGCCAACTCACGTTCTCCGTTCGCGTCGCGCAAACGGAAGCTGCCACGCAAAGGGAATTCGCGGCCCACAGCACGCAATTCGCCAAGGCGCAGACGATCACCCACGCGAATCATGCTGGGGAACTCAACCGTAGAAACGCTTCGAAGGTCAACGCGATTCGCCAGCGCTTGTTGCTCCGGCGACAGCGGAGCATCGGCGCGCAATACGGCATCGCCACCCAAAAGCCGGTTCGCCTCGAGCGCCAGTGCGCGCTCTGCGCGATCGGTCAGGAAGGCAATGGTCGACACCGACATCACAGCCAAAGCCAACGCCGCCACCAGCAAGCGGACTTCACCCGCCGCCAGATCACGCCATGCTTGCCGCCATGTCAGGCGCCACACCGACGCCTTGCCACTCATGAAATCACCTTGCCGCCCGCGAGACGCAGCTGACGGTTACAGCGGGCCGCAAGGCGCTCATCGTGCGTCACCAGCACCAAGGTGGTACCGGCTTCCGCATTCAAACGAAACAGCAACTCGATCACCTGCTGCCCGGTGGCGGTATCGAGGTTGCCGGTGGGCTCATCGGCAAACAGCAGCGCCGGGCGCGTCACAAACGCGCGCGCAATGGCCACACGCTGTTGCTCGCCACCCGAAAGCTGGCGCGGGTAATGCGTGAGGCGCTCAGCCAAACCCACCTGCTCCAGCACGCGGCGCGCGGGCGCCTCGGCATCGCGGTCACCGCGAAGCTCCAAGGGCAGCATCACGTTCTCGAGCGCCGTGAGTGCCGGAAGCAACTGGAAGTTCTGGAAAACGAAACCCACCTTCTCGGCTCGCACCGCCGCGCGGCCGTCCTCGTCCAAGGCTCCCAAGTCCTGCCCCGAAAGAAGTACGCGGCCCGTGCTGGCCTGATCCAGCCCAGCCAGCAGCGACAGCAGGGTGCTCTTACCTGAACCGGAAGCACCGACGATGGCAAACGCTTCACCGGTCGCGATGCTAAAACTCACATCAGCGAGAATGGTGAGCGGCCCCGAAGGCAGTGCCACCTGCTTCCCCAGCGATTCCACGCACAGCAGTGTTTTTGTGTCGGGAGTAGCGGATGCGTTGAGTTCCGGGGTCATGAGAGCAGTCATTAGAGAGGTGAGGCGTGCAAGACGTTGGGATGAAAGTGTGGGCAAGCAAGGCTGAAGGCAGCGTCATCGTGCTCCGGACGCTGATCTTGGGCATGGCCCTTTTGGCAGGGGTGGCCTGCAGCGATGGCCCGGCAGCAACTTCCGCTGCAACGCCCGAACGCGCACCCACCGCGAGCGCTGAAGCCCCCGCAGACCCCAGCCCCACCGCAGCCACACGCAACGTGTTGGTGATGGGCGACTCGCTTTCTGCGGCCTACAACCTGAGCGCCGAACAAGGCTGGGTGGCGTTGCTGGATGCGCAGATGCGCACGGAAGCCCCGCAGTTCCGCATGGTGAATGCATCCATCAGCGGCGAGACCACGGCCGGCGGAAAAGCAAGAATTGACGCTGCCCTCGCACAGCATCGCCCTGACTTGGTGGTCATTGAGCTGGGCGGGAATGATGGCTTGCGCGGATTACCGCTCGAAGAATCGCGCCGCAATCTTGAAGCGATGGTCAGCGCTTCCAAAGCCGCAGGTGCCAAGGTGCTCCTGCTCGGCATGCGCCTGCCGCCGAACTACGGGCCGGATTACACGGAAGGCTTCTTCAACATGTTCGCCGAGATTTCAGCGGCCGAGAGCACCGGCTATCTGCCGTTCTTTCTGGAGCCGATTGCTGCCGACGACGCGGCATTTCAGGCTGATCGCCTGCATCCCACGGCGGAGGCGCAGCCCAAGCTTGCTGCGCACGTTTGGGAAGTGATGGGGCCGATGCTAAGAGAACTCGCTCTGTAGCCCCGCCCAGCGGTACATACGTATTCAGTACCGTCACCTCGCCGTCATCTAGGAAGCCGCGCTACGGTGCCGCCACCATCCAGTGGGGGAGCACGCATGGGCGCTAGCAGCACGCAGTGGCTGATTTTCGTTGGGCTCACAGCCTTCATCGCCGGGCTCACTTGGTGGCGCTGCCGAAAAGAAGTGCATGCCGTGGACGCCACCAAGGAGTACTTCCTCGCCGGCGGCACGCTCACCTGGCCCTTCATTGCTGGCTCCTTGCTGCTCACCAACATCAGCGCCGAGCAGATCGTGGGCATGAATGGTGCGCAGACCATGATCACCGCATGGTGGGAGTTGGGCGCTGCCGTGGGCTTGGTGATTCTGGCCCGTGTGCTGATCCCGATGTACTACCAGTACAAGTGCACCACGACGACCGAGTTGCTCGAAAAGCGCCTCGGCGATCCCGGCATTCGAACGGCGGTTTCCGTTCTATTCCTGCTGGGCTATCTGTTCATTCTGCTGCCGGTGGTGCTTTACACCGGCTCGGTGTTCATCAAATCGATGTTCAACCTTGAGGTGTCCATTCTCGCCATCTCGGTGGCGTATGCCCTCGCCGGCTTGGCCTATGCCGCGTTCGGCGGTTTGCGCGCGATTGCGATTTCCGACACCTACAACGGCGTCATGCTGATGGTGATGGGACTGTTGGTCACTTTCTTCGCCTTCAAGGCCATCGGCTTCGATCTCAGCGGCATTCCTGCCGAGCGCCTTACGCTGATCGGCGGCCCGGACTCTGATATTCCGTGGCCCACATTGTTCACCGGAATGGTGTTCATCCACCTGTTCTACTGGGGCACCAACATGGTGATCGCGCAGCGCGCGCTCGCTGCGCCCAATATGCGCGAGGCGCAAAAAGGCATCTACGCCGCGGCTGCTATCAAACTCATGATGCCGTTGATCGTGGTGGTGCCCGGCGTCATTGCCTACAAGCTTTACGGTGACATCGGCGATGTGACTTATGGGCGCTTGGTGGCCGATGTGCTGCCGCCGTGGATGGCCGGTGCGTTCGCGGCGATGATTTTTGGCGCCGTGCTGTCGAGCTTCAATTCCTGCCTGAACTCTGCGGCGGCGCTCTACACGCTCGACATCCACGTGAAGTACGTGAATCCGAATGCCGACGTAAAGAAGATCGGCCAATGGGTGGCGATCTTTTTCACGATCGGCGGTGTTGCCTTGGTGCCGCTGTACCAAAACGCCGAGAGCATCGTGAAGACCATGCAGCAGATGAATGGTCTGTACTCGATGCCGGTGCTCGCTGCGTTTTTGGTGGCAGTGATGAGCACCAAGATCCACGCCTTCGCAGTGCGTTCCGGACTGATCTTCGGTGTGGCGCTGTATGCCGTGTTCACCTTCGCGTGGCAGCCCTTTGGGCTGCACTACATCCATCTGATGGCGATCACGCTTGCCACCACCATTGCGCTGATCTACACCTTGGACCGCGGCCTTACACCTCGATAAGGCCGTCGAGCGCTTCTTCCGCTTGGCCGCGTTCGAAGGTGGAAAGCTCGCGCGCGGCCTTGCGATAGGCTTCAAGCGTCTCCGTACTGTTCGGCATTTTTTGCGCCACCGCTACAAGCAGCTCCTTCGACTCATAGTCCGAGCTGATGCGGGCTGCAGCATCCAGTAGGGCCAAGCTGGTGGCTTGGTCCAAATCCCGCGAAGCGAGCAAGGCCATCAGCGCTTGGCGACGCTCGTAATCCGACGAGAGAGTTTCGGCCAAGGCAACAAACTCCGCCCCGGAGACTTCCGATCCGCCACTCTCCAATACCGATTCGAGCAACTGGCGACGCTCATAGTCGCTCGAGATCTTGGTCGCCAGAGAGAACACGGTCTTTGCCTGCGCAGCGTTAGCCGGGCCGGCTTCAAGCAATGCAGTGATTGCGCGGCGGGCTTCATAGTCAGAGCCAACTGAACCCACCGCATCGGACCACACCGCAAGAACGTCGCCCGTCATCGGCACTTTCGCCATTGCAATGAACACCTCGGCCTTCTCGTAGTCGGAGTTCATTGCCTTCACCACAGTGAACATGGACGCGTGATCGGATGCGGTTAGTCCATCTCGCACTGCTAGGCGCGAAAGGTAAGCGCGCTTCACGTAATCCGACTGAATCAGTGCCACCTCGGCCAAGACCGCCTGCGCACCACCGCGCGCGAAAATGCGTGCCTCGCGCGCATCCACGTCAAAAGCGATATCGCGGTACAGACGCAAGAGACTTTTGGCGAGCCAGGCTTTTCCGGCGGCATCGAACGGCTTTGCCGCCCCATCGATGGCGTAGCGATACTCCAAACCACTCGCCGCTTGGACGATCTCAAGTGACCGCTCGACTCCCGCTTTCTTCTCTTCAATAGAGAACGCACCGCCTGCGCCGATGCTGGCAACACTTTGCTCGTCCGCGGTAAACGTGACCGGAGCGGCAATCTTTGCTTCAAAGCTTTGGTCTGGCCCACCAATCTTGACCGTAGTGGACGTGCCATCCGTGAAGATATGGGTGCCGAAGCCTTCACCGGCGAGACGATAAACGGTGAACGCCGCACCGGGAACAACAAACACGCCGATGAAGGCAGCAACAAGAATTGTTCGGCGCCACAGGGGCGAGAGCTCGGACCAGGACATCGGTTTCTCCTCAAGCAGTAGGTGAATGCGGGGCAATACACCCCGCTCAGTGGCGGCCATCGCCAGAACTCCGGACGGAATGGCGTGGGTATTCGATGAAGCGGCACGCTGCTCAATGCACTGCACCAAGCACTGCGCTAGCGCGGAGCCGTCGCCAGAAACTCGCACTGCGGCAGCGTCACAGGCGTGTTCAGCCAATGCATCCAGTCGGCGTTGCGCCAAACGAGCCCACGGCAGACCAGCATTCAAGGCAACGGCGAACGCAGTGACCAATCTCCACAAGGGGTCTTTGCGGCGGAGATGGGCGAATTCATGAGCCAATAGCGCGCGCTTCTCTTCTACATCGAGGGCATCACACCAGTCCGGCACGAAGACCCTGTTTGGTGCGCAGGCGACAGGGCTTTGAAGCCCAGTGACACGACGCACAGTCGGCAAACGGGTGGATGGCAGGAGCCCTTCGGCAGCGGCAACCCAGGTGTCATCAGTGCGCTCCGAAAGCACCTGAGTCGCGGCGAGCCAGCGCTTTTGCTGGCGAACACGCCGCGCGGTTCGGGCCAAATGCAGCAAGGCAGAAAGCAGCCAAGCAAGGCCAAGAGTGCCAACGATTTCTAGAGGCAAGAGGGGCAATCCTTGCACTTCCATCGTTTGCTGCTCATCGACTTGAGAAGGCAAGGCAGTGCTTTCTGCCGGGGCATTTCGGCTTGCGGCGAGCTCTTGTACGGCACTGATTGAAGGTGCGCTGTGCGATGGCGACGCGGCCTCAGAAGCATTCGTCCGCGGGGGCACAAACGAGAACGACCAAGACACCGCCGACGCGGCCACGATCATCAGGGGCAGCAGCAGCACCGCACGCCACATCCACTCGCGGAGCTCGCCGTAACGCGTGCTCGACACACGCTCTAAACACAGAGCCAGCGCGCCCAAGGCAGCGCCGTAAAGAACGATCGTAGCGATGCCCTGCAACACGGACAGCATCATGGCGCGCTCCCCTTCCGGCGCTTCGCCAGCAAGGCCTTCGCTTGAGCCAAATCGCCTTCGGCGATCTCGTCTTCCGACACCAAATGCGCCAACAAGGCCTGTGCATCGCCTTGGAACACCGTCTTCAACAGGTCGCCGACCATGCTGCGTCGGACCTCGGGCTCCGCCACAGCGGCGCGATAGACCAACTGGCGCCCTTCGCGACCCACAGCGACCAAACCACGCTTGGCCAATCGCGTGAGAACGGTTGCGACAGTGGTATGTGCAAGGCCGCGCTCTACCTCAAGCGAAGCCGCGATTTCGGCCACGGTGGCTTCTGGGGAGGACCAAAGCACGCGCATCACATCGAGCTGCAGGGCGCTGAGGGAAATGTCTTGGATGTCGGGCTCGGTCATGTCTTCTACACCTGTCGTACTACTACTGTAGTAGAAAATTCTGCAGCTGCAATAGGTCGGAAGTCACCGTGCCGTCGGGCAGTTGGACGGGGCCGCGCGCGGGCTCAGCCTGTGCGAACTCAAGGAGCCGCCATGCAAGCAACGACGTTCGCCTTCCTAAAGTCCTTCGGTTTGGCCCTTGCCGGCAGCGCGATGGTGCTGGGCGCCCTACCCCATGGCTTGGCGGCGTGGCCAAAGTTTCAAGGGGACCTCAACGCCTTGAACGCCGGTGAGGCACTAACCGGAGCCCTACATGCGGGCTGGCTCTTCGGCACCACGATGATGGTGGTCACCGGCAGCATTGTGCTTGGGCAAGCGTGGCAGTTCGCGAAGAAAAACGTGCTCTCACATTCCGCGCTGTGGCCCATCGCTATCGGCTACTTGGGCTACGGCGTCGCGACCTTTCTGATCCGCGACTTCAACACACACTATGTGAGCCTCATTGGCAGCGGCGTACTCATTGGGGCGGTGCTGATGCTCGATCGAAGCACCGCCAAGTAGACCCACACCGCTCTGGTTTGCCACTCGCAAACCTTACTCGTCGTCGTGGCGGCGGGGAGGCTCGGGTTGGGCTTGCGCCATCAGGTCAATCTGCAGCATACGCGCCGAAACCTCGTGATCATCTAGCGAGCCTTGGCGACGCAGCCACAGCACGCGATGGCGTTGTTGCTCAGGCGATTCTTCGGGATTGAGAAAGTCGAAGCGGTCCTTCAACTGCGCCGCACGACGACGCTCCAACTCGGCCACGATGTCAGCACCTTTGGCGTCATCGATCACCAGCACGTTGCAGCGCTGCGCCGGAAGAATGGTGAAGCTCAACTTGCGTACGAAATAAACGGCCAAGCAAATCAAGCCGACCGGCAGCCAAATAGAAAGCTGAAAAACGCCGGCCTCGGAATAGCGCAAGCCCATCAAGGTGATGCCCAGCAACGCCCAGATGGCGCCGACATTGCGCCACCATGGGTTGCGCTCGGTCAGCGACTCACGATCGAGCGAGATCTCGGCGTACTCCACGTTAAAGGTGCGATCACTGCCGCTGGTCTTCAAGCGATAAGTGAAGTCCTCTTCGCGCAAGGTGAATTCGGTAGACGTACCAAAGCGCGATTGCGCCATCACCTTCACTGCAGCGGAGTCCGAATCAATCTGCCCTTGCGGGACTTGCGGCGAATTCACGGCCATTCCTCAAACACGTCAAAAAGTATCGCCAAACCCGATGGCGCTCGACGCATTGTAACCCGCGCCGTTTGTAAGGCCGAAAAACGCGGTATGGTGCCCGCGAGCGCAGTGTTTGCGCGATCTCTCGCCTAGCGCGCTTCGGCCGCCTTGCGCCGCCGCATCGCCCGCCAGGCCAAACATGAATTCCCCTCTCCGTCATCACAGTGATGGCTATGCCACGCGCATGGTCGGCGTGGCCGTTGGTGGCCACGACTACCGCATGCGTGTGCTCAGCGACCGTCAGCAGTTTGGCGACCCCCATGGCTCGGCCTTGGCGGCGGGCGTCTCAGCGGCGCACTGGTGCTTGTTCGGGCAGCTCTGGCCGGCAGGCCGAGTGTTGGCAGAAGCCATGTTTCACCGCGACATTGCCGGCCGGCGGGTGCTCGAGTTGGGATGCGGGCTTGGCTTGTCGAGCTTGGTGCTTTCGCGGAAAGGTGCCGACGTAACGGCCAGCGATCACCATCCGCTGGCCGAGCCCTTTTTGCGCCACAACGCGCGAATCAACCAGCTGGGCATGCCGCAATTCTGCGATCTGCGCTGGGAGCGGCACGATCTCACGCTGGGTCGATTCGATCTCATCATCGCCAGCGATGTGTTGTACGAACGGAACCACGCGGAGCTTCTGGCTGGCGTGATGGATCGGCACGCGCATCCTCACGCCGAACTGCTGATCACCGATCCGGGGCGGGGCAACAGCGGCCCGTTCAATCGGCGAATGGACGGTCAGGGCTATGCCCTTTCCGAAGTGCGCGGACCCTTTGATGATCGCGATGTACCGCCTTACCGAGGGCGCTTACTCAGCTTTGTGCGCTGACGTCTGCGTTCAATCCAACGCTGGCCACGACGATGCGTCCAGCGTTTCGCGATAACCGTGCCACGTGGCATAGGCCAGCCACGGCATGATCAGGCCTAGGCCAATAAAGGCTGTCGCGAACCCGAGCAACGTGAGTACCGCAATCAGCACGGCCCATGTGGCTGCAGCCGGTTTGTTGCGCAAGATCGCATTCACGCTCGAGATACCAGCGGTGATCATGTCCACGTCGCGGTCCGCGATCATCGGCAGCGAAAACGCAGCGACCGCAAAGGTCAAAGCTGCGAACACCGAGCCCAAGAGCGAACCGATGGCCAAGAACTCCATCAAGGAGAGCAGCGTGCCGTCTTCTATGGGCACGAACGCATTCACCATCATTCCTGCGCGCGACCACACCAGCAGGATCACCATCTGCACCAACGCGAACACCGCCGCCTGGCCAACCACTCGGCGTGCCAAAGCAAAGCTGTCGGACAAACGCGGCACCCGCCCAGCCTCCAAACCCCGGCTCACGCAATAGAGGCCCACGCCAATCAGGGGGGCGATGAAAACGAAACCCGAAAGCAAAGCGGCGAGCAGTGCAAAGCGGCCGAGTTCCCAAGCGAGCGCGGCGATGCCCAAACTGACCAAGACGATCACGAGCCCAAACAGGGCAGTGAGTGCGGGAGTGCGCCGCACGTCGAACCAACCGCGCTTCAGCCAAACAAATGGAGCATTCCAAGCCAAGACGGCACATGGCACCACGAACGGTCGCCCTGCGGCCGTCAGCTCTTCCTCAGGCATTTCCGGCGCTTGCTTGCTCATTCAGGCTGCAACGCTCAGCTCTTGAACAGTCCCGCGACTCTATCAAACTCTTTTTCCAGCTCTCGCCTGCCCTTCTCGGAAAGCAGCGTCGGCGCGCGGACATCGCCCAAAGGCGGCACACGGGCAAAGGCCACACGGTTGCTTTGCTCCGTTTCCTCAAGCACCCGTACGTTGCTCGCACCGAATGCAATGTTCAGGCGATGAACGTGCTGCACGTGATCCGTGTCGTAGAGATTTGCCGCCAGCACACCACCCTCGCGCAAACTGGCGCGGCAATCGTTGTAGAACTTCTGAGTCGACAGTTCGGCAGGAATTCCGGCGGCGTCGTAGCCATCGACCAAGAGAATGTCATACGCCTTTTCGCGTTCGACCAAGCAGCGTGCTGCGTCACCAAGCACCACATGCAAGCGAGAGTCGTCCCTGGGGATGCGAAAGCGCTCGCGCATGGCCACCACATCGGCATCACACTCGAATACTTCCAGCTTCGCCGCGATCAAATGCTTGTGCAGGAACTTGACCTGCGAACCGCCCCCCAATCCCACCATGCCGATGTCTTTGGGCTCACGCACCCAAAGCAACGCACCCAGCATGGTGCGCGTGTAATCGATCAATAGGCGATCAGGCGCATAGCGCAGCATTCGGCTTTGCGCCGTACCTTCAGCGAAACGAAGCTCCGCGGTCGTCCAACTCTTGAGCAACATTGCCTTGCCTGCAGCACCGCGTTCTGCGCCGAAGCGAAACCATGTTCGCCACCCTGCCTCTGGTTTTTTGCCCTGCTGCACGAGATGCGGCGCCCTGTTGAGCTTGAACGGAGCGCCACGCTAGCGGCGCACGCCAACGCGTGCAAGACGTGTGTTACTGCACGGAGTTTGCACACGGCAGGCGTCAAGCTACACCAGTCTCAATGCCCTGGAAGACCTCATGCTTCGCTCAACCCTTTGCGCGCTTGCGCTGCTCATTGCTGGCCACGCACAGGCGTCTGCCCTGCCGGAGCCGCTACCCCCAGGCAGCCCCAACGCGCCGGTCTCCAAACTGGACCTCGACCGCTACTCAGGCACCTGGCACGAAGTGGCCCGACTGCCCATGTTTTTCCAGCGGAACTGCATCAAGGACACCACCGCCACTTACACGCGGCAAGAGAATGGCCGGGTCAAGGTGCGTAACGCCTGCCGAGAAGAAGACGGCGGCTTGATTGAAGTGGTGGGCGAAGCACGCACCACCGACGTGGCCGGCGGCCTGGAGGTGCGGTTCGCACCGGCGTGGCTCGGCTGGATACCGGCCGTATGGGCGGACTACTGGATCATCGACCTCGACCCCGACTACCAGTGGGCCGTCGTGGGCGGGCCGGGGAAAGGCGCGCTTTGGGTGCTCTATCGCGAACCCAGCATTCCCGCCGATCTTTTGGAGCGTTTGCGCCAGCGTGCCGAAGCACGCGGCTATACGCTTTCCACACTCATCGTGGCTACCGCGCCATAAGGCAGCAGCCACGCGGTTCGAAGCGGCTTAGCGCTGCATGCGCACCACGCCCTTGCCTTCCACCTGATCAAACAGGAAACGGAAGGTCAGGCTGGTGGCTTGCGGATTCTCTTTGCCGCCTTGGCAGCTCATTCCCGCGGCTTCCTTGGCGCCTTTGTTGCGGAATACGCAGCGAATGGCGGGCTCGAAGGTCCACTTCATCAGCGCTTCGGTGGTTACATCGACGAACTGCTTGGTGAGCTGCGTGATTTCGGGGCACTCCGGGACGCGAATGACCGGGCCGGCGTAGGTCACATTGCCCTCTTCGCCAATATCAACGCGCATGCAGATGTAGCGCGCGCCAACCGCTTGCTGCGTCAGAACGGCCTCGGGATAAGCCGGCAAGGTGTTGCCCGGATTGTCGATGGGCAGCAGGAAGGTCTCGTTGTCGGCCAAGGCCAACTGGCCCGAGGCCGCAGTGTCTTCAGCCATTGCTGTGCTGGTGAACAGCAGGCCAGTGGCAAGGGCGGCAAAGACGAGGCGCTGGCGCATCGGAAACTCCATGAATTGGGTAGCGGGCCTGAATCGTAGCGCGGCTAATGGTCTTTGCGTGTGACCAAGGCCGCGGGTCATGAACCCTCAGCGCGGCCCCGGTAGGCCCACATCTGCCAAAGGTTGAGCGCGTTCACCCCCAAGGTGAATACGTTGGCGGCGATGATCGGCAGGCTGTTGATGGCGATGCCATAGATCAGCCAAAGAACCACGCCCGCAGTGAAGGTGCCGAAGGTCGAGAACGACAAATCGGACACATGCTTGCGACGGAAATTGCGAACCACTTGCGGCACGAAAGCCACACTGGTGAGGAAGGCCGCAGCGAGCCCAAGGAGAGTGATGGTGTCCATTCGAATCGCTTTGCCTGAGTCGGGGCACCTTACCCGCCGGACTGGCGTTTGGGCAGACCTTTTCGAATCGCCGCAGAGAACTCGGCACCTTCCAAATTTGTAGCTTCCGCCTCTGCGGCCGCGGCGTTGATGCGATGGACCGCGCGATAAGCCGAGCGCGGCAAAGCGGTATCGATCAGGCCGAGATC
>JAIXVL010000069.1 GCA_027483045.1 Lysobacteraceae bacterium | reverse complement strand
GGGTGCGCCGTAAATCCCCCAGTCGATTGCCGCACGGCCGGGCTCGTCGGCGATGATCAAGTGGAATGGATCGCCAAACTGCGCCAGCCAGCGGCGCGCGTCTTCAGGATTGTCTTTGTAGTTGTAACCCACCACTTTCAATCGCCCACTGCGCGCGACCTCAGCGATCACCGGGTGCTCGACGCGGCAACTGGCACACCAACTGGCCCAGATGTTGAGCAGATAAGGTTTGCCCAGAAGATCCGCCTTCCGCACCGTGCGGCTCGTGTCCGCAAAATCCGGCAGAGCGAATTCAGGTGCCGGCTTGCCGACCAGGGGCGAGAGGATGTCGGTTTGCGTCTTTCCGGCATTGATGAACACGCCAGTGCCCAGCAGCAGTGCGAGTGCCGCGAACACAATCAGTGGGAGAAAACGCCCCATCATGCTGCCGGCTCTGGCTTGTGGCGGAAGCGGCGGTCGAAGGCCACCACAAAACCACCGAGAGCCATCATGAGCGCGCCAATCCAAATCCAGCGAATGAACGGCTTCACGTAGAGACGTACCGCCCATTCAGACTTGTTTGAATCCAGCGGATCACCCAGCGCTACATAGATGTCGCGGAACATGCCCGGGTCATAGCTGGCCTCGGTCATGATCTGTCCGCCCGCGGTGTATTGGCGCTTTTCGGGGTGAAGCGTCTTGATCAGTTCGCCACCCTTGAGAACGCGCACCGTTCCAAAGTCGGAACTGAAGTTCGGGCCTTGTCGCGGTTCAACGCCATCAAAGGCAAAGGTGTAGCCGCGCACTTCGAAGCTCATGCCGGCCTTGGCGGCCACATCGCGTTCGATCATGGTGCTTTCCACCGTGAGCACGCCGATCACGAAGATGCCGATGCCCGCGTGGGCCAGCACCATGCCCAACATTTCTGCAGTGAGCTTTTGGCGTTGCACCTTGAGGCGGCGCCACAGGAAGACGCCCGTGCCCGCAATCACCCACACACCGCCGGCAATGCCCGCTGCTGTGCGTGCGGTACCGTTTGGCCAGAACGCCATGACCAGAACCAAAGCGACTGCCGCGAGGCCGAGCCACGGCGCCAAGAGCTTGAACACAGCACTGGCATCTTCTTTACCCCAGCGCGAGAGCGGGCCAAAGGGCACCAGAAGAACGACGGGTGCCATCAGGATCGTGAACAGCAAACCGAAGTAGGGTGGGCCGACGGAGATCTGGCCCAGTTTCAGCGCATCCACGAGAAGCGGGAACAGCGTGCCCAGCAGAATCATCGCGGTCGCAGCGGTGAGCAGCAGGTTGTTCACCAGCACGAGGGTTTCACGCGAACTCTTGGCAAAGGGCTGTGCCTGCGTGGGCTTCGGCGCCTTCAGCGCATAGAGCGTGAGCGAACCGCCAACGACCAGCAGCAGAAAACCAAGGATGTACAGACCGCGCTGCGGGTCCGATGCAAAGGCATGCACGGACGTCAGAACGCCTGAGCGCACCAAGAAAGTGCCCAGCAGCGAAAGCGAGAACGCCGCAATCGCGAGCAGCAAGGTCCATGCATGGAAGCTGCCGCGCTTCTCGGAGACCGCCTGCGAGTGGATGAGCGCAGTACCGGCCAGCCAAGGCATGAAACTGGCGTTTTCGACAGGGTCCCAGAACCACCAGCCGCCCCAGCCCAACTCGTAGTAGGCCCAGTAGCTGCCAAGCAGAATGCCTAGGGTGAGGAAGGCCCAAGCCACGTTCGTCCAAGGCCGCGACCAGCGCACCCATTGCGCGTCGACGCGGCCATCGAGCAGTGCGGCCACCGCGAAGCCGAAGGCCACCGCAAAGCCGACATAGCCGATGTAGAGAAGCGGAGGATGAAAGATAAGACCCGGGTCTTGCAGCAAGGGGTTCAGATCTCGCCCCACTTGCGCCGCAGGCAGCAGGCGCTCAAACGGGTTGGAAGTGAACGCCGTGAAGCTGAGGAAGCCCACGCTCACCACGCCCATGACCGCCAACACGCGAGCGATGACGGGCAGAGGCAAAGAGCGCGAGAAGCGCGCAACGGCCGCGATCCATATTCCCAGGATCAGCACCCAAAGCAGCAACGAGCCTTCGTGGCCGCCCCAGACCGCGCTGATTTGGTACATGAAGGGCAAGAGCACGTGCGAGTTGTTCGCCACGTACGCCACCGACAAGTCGTGATCGATGAATGCCCAAGTGAGTGCGGCGTAACTCAGCGCGATCAGCAGCAGTTGCCCATAGGCCAATGGCCTGGCCACGTTCATCCACGCCACATTGCCGCGTTGAGCGCCCACCATGGGGAAAAACGCCAACGCTGTGGAAAGAAGGAGCGCCAGCAGCAGCGCAAGATTGCCGAGTTCTGGAATCATCAGTAGCTGCCGCCTGTGTTGCTAGCTGCAGGCGTCGTCTCAGGGGTTGGAGACGTCGCTTCTGATTTGTGGCTTGCGGCATCTTTCGCTTTGGCTGCAGCAATGGCGTCTGCCACTTCTTTCGGCATGTAGGTTTCGTCGTGCTTCGCCAGCACTTCATCGGCAACCAAACGACCGTCACGAATGCGCCCTGTGGCGATCACACTGGTGCCTTCGCGGAACATGTCGGGAAGAATACCGTCGTAAATCACCGGGAATTCTTGGAATCGGTCAGTGACCACGAAGGTCGCCTCAAGTGAGCCCGCTTCCCGCTTCACGCTGTTCTCCAGCACGATGCCGCCAAGCCTGAACCTTGCGTCGGAGGGGACTTTCCCGGCCACGACTTCAGAAGGCGAGTGAAGAAAAGTGACATTGCTCTGGAGTGCCCACACCAGCAGGCTTCCACCTACTGCAGACGCGAGAACAACAAGGCTAGCCATCCAAAGGCGGCGCTTACGGGTCGGGTTCATTCGGGGGAGCTTTGTTTGGGCTGGCGGCGTTCGCGAAGGGCAATTCCGCTCAGCAGGGAACTAAATGCAAAGCGCGGCACCAAGGCGTCCGCGGCAAGAATCACAATGAACACCGCATAGGCTGCGGCAACAAACCAAGGATGCAGATGTTCCATCAGCGGGACTCCAAGGCCAAGGCTTTAGCCCAGGGCTGCGTGGATTCGTTCTCGAGATTCAAAACACGCGCGCGTTGTAGCAAGGAGCCAACAAACCAGAACTTAGTGGCCAGCGTGGTAAGCAGCAAAGGCCACAGCATCGTGTGGTGCATGCTCGATTCACCCACGATACGAATGGTCTCGCCCTGATGCAGGCTGTTCCACCAATGCACCGAGAAATGCACGATCGGCACGTTGATCACGCCAATCAGGGCGAGAAAGCATGCTGCGCGAGCCGCAGCGCGACGGTCCTCAATCGCGTTGTGCAGAGCGATCACGCCCAGGTATAGAAAGAACATCACCAGCATCGCGGTGAGTCGCGGATCCCATTCCCACCACGTGCCCCAGGTCGGGCGGCCCCAGATGGAACCGGTGATCAGTGTGATTGCCGCAAAGGCAGCGCCAATGGGCGCGCTGGCTACCGCAAGAATCTCGCAAGCCTTGATGCGCCATACCAAAGCGATGAACGCTTGGATCGCCATGGCCACGAAGATGAACATGGCCGACCAAGCTGCAGGCACGTGGATGTAGAGGATTCGAAATGAATCCCCTTGCTTGTAGTCGGTGGGGACCACGAAGAGCGCGCCGTAAAGGCCCGGCAACAAAAGCAGCAGCGCAGCCGCGAAGCACCACGGGCCCCAACGCGCAGCGAAGCGATCAAAGTTGGGGGGTGAGCCCGTGCGGTGGAACCAAAGAAGCAAGCTGTTCATGAATGTGCAATCCGGAGAGCGGTCGCTGCCGCAAGTGGTGCCAGCACTGAAGCCAGCACCAACCCACCACCCAGCAATGCCAGAGCGCCAACATAGGGAAGACCCTCTGCGGCAGCCGCGACACTGCCCGCGCCAAAGACCAGAATCGGCACGTACAAGGGCATCGCGAGCAAGGCCAAAAGCATACCAGAGCGCCTTAAGCCCACTGTGAGAGCGGCGACTACAGCGCCGACAAGACTGAGCAGGGGCGTACCCAGCGCGAGTGACGCCATCAGTACGCCAAGAAGACCACGCGGGAGTTGCAGCATCTCGGCCAAGAACGGCGCAGCGAGCAATAAGGGAAGGCCGGTTGTCAGCCAGTGCACAGCCACGCGAACAGCGATCACCAAGGCGAGCGGGGCAGGGGAGAGCAGCATCTGCTCGAGGCTGCCGTCATCCGCATCGCTGCGGTACAGGGCGTCTAGGCCCAGCAGGCCGGAGAGCAGCACGCACACCCACACGATGCCCGCAGCGAGGGGGGCTAACTTTCCGGGCTCAGCGCCTAAGGCGAGAGGGAACAGGCTGCACGTCATGACTGCGAACAACAGGGGCTGCAAGGCATCGCCGCGACGCACCCAGACCAGAGCCAAGTCGCGACGCAGTTGTTCAAGGATGACGCGTCGGTAGCTCACGACCATCAGCGTTGCGTCCCGGCGAGGGCGAAAGTGCGCACACGGCCGGGAGGAGCCGCATACGCACCATGGGTGGTGATCAATGCGGCACCGCCCTGCGCGAGATGCGCGCCAACCATGCGGTCGACCAGCGCGATGCCCTCGAGATCAAGATTGGCGTAGGGCTCATCCATCAACCAAAGCTTTCCGGGGTGGAGGGACAGCCGCGCCAGGGCCAAGCGCTTGTTCTGCCCGGCGCTCATGCTGCGAGCCGGCGTGTCTTCGTAGCCGGCGAGACGCACCGACGCCAAGGCCTCTTCGAGCTGATTGATCGAGGCTTGCGCGCCCTGCATGCAGGCGGCATGCCGCAGGTTTTGCAGGCAGGTCAACTCGCCTTTATGCCCTTGTTTGTGGCTCAGGTAGGCGCAGTGGCGTGCGAGGTGGTCTGCATCGACCGGCTCGCCCAAAAGCGTGGCGGAGCCCTCTGTGGCCTCCAATAAGCCAGCAAGTACGCGCAGCAGGGTGGTCTTTCCTGCGCCGTTGTCGCCGCGCACCAGCACCGCTTCGCCGGCCTCCACGTGAAGATCAATCGGGCCGAAGATCCGGTCCTGATTGCGGTGGTAGCTAAGGCCGCTCGCGACGAGCATGGCCGCGGACGCGGAATTCATAGGGTGTCGATGCTATCCGTCGGCTCCGGCGGGTGTCCATGATCGTTAGGGTCAACCTTCACGCCCATAACGCGTTTTTCTAAGGCGTGACGCCCATCCCGAATTCACCTGGGTGACCTGCAGACTATGGACACATGTCAACCGGCCGCTACACTCAGACTCCTTCCGCAAGACCCCCGCACTGCAGGATCCAGAATGCGCACACTCGTACTCGCTACCGCTATCGCGTTGGCCCTTCCTTACGCTGGCCAGGCCGATAGCCGCAGCCCGTTTGCCGCCGATTCCACCCTGGCCCAGGGGCAAAAAGGCTCCTACATCGTTTCTTTCGTCGAGCCTGCGGCCCCGCTGTTCACCGGGTTCACGACAAAAGATGGTGGGCGACCGAAGCTCGCAGCGGTGGCGATTTCAGTCACGGGCCGTTTGAAGTACGACCCGCAGCGCCCCGAAGCGCAGGCCTACCTCGACTACATCGGTAATCTGCGCGAGCAGCGTCTGGATGCCGCGTCTGCAGCACTTGGCCGCGAGTTGACCCCGAAGTTTGTTTACGAGCACGCACTCAACGGTGTGGCCCTGGACTTGACGCCAGCCGAAGCTGAGCAGTTGGCCGCCATGCCGGGTATTCGCGCCGTTACCCCCGATTTCGAGCGCTTTACCCAGACTGAGCGTGGTCCGCTTTGGATCAAGGCCGACACCGTGTGGAACGGAACGGCCGGTGTGACCTCGCGTGGCGAGGGTGTGGTGGTGGGCGTCATCGACTCCGGTATCAACTCCTCGCATCCATCGTTTGCCGCAACCGCTTCCGGATTTACTCATACCAACCCGCGTCCGGGTTTCTTGGGCTTCTGTGCCGCCAATCCAAACGCGTGCACCACTAAGTTGATTGGTGTGTACGACTTTGTTTCCGGGGGGGCGAACGGCACCGCGTCGAACGCTGGTGACCCCGATGGGCACGGTACGCATGTTGCCAGCACCGCCGTTGGTAACCCGGTTGATTCAACCTTTAGCGGCACGCCCTTGACGATTACCGGCGTTGCGCCGCGATCGAACCTGATCTCTTACAGGGGTTGCGGATCCGTTCCGCCTTCCCGTTCCTGCGGCCCGAACTCCGGCAGCATCTTGTTGGCATCGATCAATCAGGCCATTGCCGACAATGTCGATGTCATCAACTATTCGATTGGCGGTACCGCAAGCGATCCATGGGACGAGCTAGGCGCAGCGATAAACACCGACGAAGAAGCGTTCTTGGCGGCTCGCGAAGCAGGTATTGTGGTTGCGGT
>JAIXVL010000313.1 GCA_027483045.1 Lysobacteraceae bacterium | reverse complement strand
ACCTGTGCAACCCCGGTAACCCTGCGCAAGCCTTGACCCCACACGACGCCTTGGCGCTCATCTTCGCGCGGCAGCGCGAGGCTTTTGATCCCTCCGTACTGGCTGGTTTCATCCGCATGATGGGTGTGTATCCGCCAGGCTCTGTGCTCCAGCTCAACGACGAGCGCTATGCCATCGTGGTGTCGGTCAATGCTGATCGGCCTCTCAAGCCCAGCATCGTCATCCACGATCGCGATGTGCCCGCCGACGATGCCCTGGTCGTCAATCTTGAGCATCACCCCGAGATCGGTATTCAACGTGCGGTAAAGCCTCTGCAGCTGCCGCGGGCGGTGTTTGATTACCTCTCGCCGCGCAAGCGCATGTGCTACTTCTTCGAGCGCTCCATGGCTCCGGGCGGGCGTGAGGTCGAGGCGTGAGTGTGAGTGTTCAACAAGCGCTGATCGAGAGTGTTCTCGAAGCTATTTGGCTTGTTGATCCCGTGGACTTGCGCATTCTTGCGGTTAACCGTGCTGCCGAAACCATGATCGGGATGTCGCGCGATCAATTGGTAGGCAAGCCGGTGGTCGATATTGTTTCGACCTCGCAGGACCTGTTTTTCTGGGAAGACGTGGCTGCCGGGCGTTCCCGAGCGATTCGCTCCGACACCTTGCTACGACGCAATGATGGCGAGATTCGCCAGATCGAGCGCCGTGTCAGCTTGATCCAGATGGATGGCAGCTCAAGTTGCTTTCTTGTGGCGATGGTCGATCGGAGCGATCAGCGCGCGGCTGAGCAGCAGCTCGAGAACATCATTGCGGAGTTGCGTGCAACGCTCGAATCGACGGCCGACGGCATTCTTGTCGTGGATATGGACGGCGGTATTCGCGGATTCAATCAGCGTTTTTCAGAACTGTGGGAGCTTCCGGAAGGCTTCCTGAGTGAGCGAAATGATGCGCGGGTCTTCGAGTGGATGGCCGAGCGATCAGGCGATCCCGAAAGCTACCGTGCGCGGATGGGCCAGATCGTTCGTTCGCCCTTGCTTGAAGCTAACGATGTGCTGGTGCTTCGCACTGGGCGTGTGCTTGAACGCGTAACCTTGCCGCAGTACGCCCGCGGACGCCCAATTGGACGTGTCTTCTCGTTTCGAGATATCAGTCAACGACTGGCGGACGAATCGCGACTGCAGCTGGCGGCACGCGTCTTTGAGTCGAGCTTGGACGCGGTGTTTGTCACCGATCCTCAGTTCAAGGTGGTTGCTGCCAACCCGACGTTTGAGCGTCTGACGGGTTGGTCGGCGGAAGCCTTGGCAGGCCGTTCGGCGGGCGGGCTGCTTTCGAGCAGTGTGAAGCGCAGTGACATTCGTGCCATGCGAAGCAACTTGGTGTCCGAAGGCTATTGGCGCGGCGAGCTTTGGACGCGGCAAAAGAGTGGCCAACCGTATCCGTGCTTGCTGTCGATGGTGCGTGTGCAGGACAGCGATGGGAAAACCCTGAACTACGTAGGCTTTGCCAAAGACTTGAGTGAGTCTATGGCCGCCAAGCAGCGTATTGAAGAGCTTGCGTTCACCGACCCGTTGACCGGCTTGCCTAACCGCGTGTTGCTGCGCGAACGCTTTGAGATGGCGATCAACTACTCGAAGCGCGAGCACGGCACATTTGCCGTGCTGTTTATCGACCTCGATCGGTTCAAGCAAATCAATGACTCGCTTGGACACGGATTTGGCGACCGCGTGCTCGTGACGGTGTCTGACCGCTTGCGCGATTGCATTCGCCAGGTGGACACCGCTGCCCGAATTGGCGGCGATGAATTCATGATCTTGCTCGCTGGCGTCGACGGCCCGGGGGCTGAGATTGCGGCGCGGCGCATTCTCAACGCGGTGTCGCAGCCCGTTGTCGTTGACGAGATGAGCTTGAGCTTGACGGTCAGCATTGGCATTGCCATGTACCCCGAGGACGGGGCAGACGCCGATGAATTGGCCAAGAATGCCGACAGCGCGATGTATGCGGTGAAGGAGCGCGGGCGTGCAGACCTGCGCTTCTATCAGCGCCAAATGAATATTGGTCTGCTTTCACGCATGAAGCTGGATCACGCATTGCGCCATGCGCTCACCGAAGGCGGCTTGCATGTGCACTACCAGCCCAAGTTCGCGTTGAGCGATCGTAGGCTGATTGGCGCGGAGGCTTTGGTGCGCTGGACGGACCCGGAGTTGGGGAACGTTTCGCCAGGTCGGTTTATTCCCGTTGCGGAAGAAAGTGGCGCCATCATTCCGCTGGGTCGTTTTGTGCTTGAGACGACCCTCAAGCAGTTGAATACTTGGTGGCGGGCAGGCCTACGTGTACCCGTGGCGGTCAACGTATCTGCGCTGCAGTTCCACCAGAGCGATTTCATCGAATCAGTCGCAGAGGGCCTCAAGCGTCACGGGTTGCCCGGAGATGCCTTGGAGCTTGAGTTGACGGAATCAATTTTGGTGGCCGATATCGAGGACACGATGCGCCGCTTGAAGGGCTTGAGTGCGCTCGGTGTGCGCCTGTCCATTGATGATTTCGGCACAGGCTACTCGTCGCTCTCGTATCTGAAGCGCTTCCCGATTGAGCGCATCAAGATCGACCGCAGCTTTATTGCCGATTTGCCCGGAAGTGCTGAGAGCGAAGCCATCGTCATTGCCATCATTCAAATGGGACGTGCGCTGAGACTGTCGGTGACGGCAGAGGGCGTCGAGACCGAGGCTCAGCGAGAACTCTTGCTCAATGCTGGCTGCGACGAGATGCAGGGTTGGTTGATGGCTCCCGCAATGAACGCCGATGAGTTCTTCGTGCGCTTCGCCGATTAGGCTGCGGGTGCGGCGGGCAGCGCCGCATAGGCAGCGCTGATTGCGTTTGGGGCTGCGAACTTGCGCAGCCCGAGGCAAAAAGCCGTTTGCCGTTAGGTTCCGACTGCCTCAGTAGATGGCGCTTCCGCTGCGTTGAGCTCTTTAGCGGCTGCATCGCAGTCCGCGTGTACCTCGATGGCCTTCGCGTAAGGCGCGAACTGGGGCACAAGCGCAGCGAAGCGCTCTTGCGTCGCGCCAAAGCCCTGCAGGCGCTCACAAAGCGCCAAGCCCGCCGCTGCAATTTCCTGCCCTTTGGCCTCGATCTGAGCGCTGGCTTTTTCTGCCTCGCCGCTGAACAAGCCGGAGACGACCTGCGAGACCGCCTCACCGGCTAGTTCAACACCTTGCTGGCCCATTACAAGGCCCGCATCAGTGATTTCCAGAAGCTCAGTGCGATAGGCGAGAGCGGCTTCACGCTGCTCTTGCGTCATCGGCACGGGTTTTCCGGCGATGAGCAGGTCTCCCTCGGGTGTGAGTTCAGCCTTGGGTCCCTGTACTTCGTTGCCGAGAGTCAGATTCTCGTGCTTCAGCTTTTCTCTGGCTTCCGCAATCGCCTTAGCCGCCTCACCCGTTTCTGCGGTCGCTGCTTTGATTGTCTCGCCTGCTTCGGTGGCTGCCTGGCGCGCTTCCTGCGTGCAGGCCGTTGCTCCAAGGACTGCACCGATGAGTAGCGGGTAAAGAAGCGCTTTGGAGGTGTTCATTTCAGGTCCTTTCGAAGCCAGCAAGAAGAGTGAGTCGTTTATCCGCCAACGATGATGCGACCGCGGATGCCGTCGGTGTTCACGTTTTCCAGTGTGTCTTTGTCGGAGACCATGACATCACCTTCAATGTCGCGAAGATCGACATCACCGGAGCCGACTTCGTCGATGCGAACGAAACCGCTGACACCTTTCAACGCGATATCGCCAGAGCCGACCGAGTTGATGCGAGCATCGCCGCGCACACGCTCGGCACCGATGCTGCCGGAGCCTGCAGAGAGGGCGGCAACGGGCCCGACATCGTTCAGCACAATGTCCCCGGAGCCCACGTTCGCGCTGACTTCGCCTTGCACCCGTGCCAACGCAGCGTCGCCGGAGCCAACATCAACACTGACGCTTGTTGCGCCATCAATACCGAGATCACCTGAGCCAACGTCGGCGCTGACGCGACCTACTTGCCGCAGGTTGACGTCACCCGAGCCCACATCGACGGTGAGGTTCGACATGCCGCGAACTGCGGCATCACCCGAACCCACCGTCATGCTAACCGGCAAATCGGCGGGCAGAGACAGACTGATCTCACGCCAGGTGTAGATGT
>JAIXVL010000243.1 GCA_027483045.1 Lysobacteraceae bacterium | reverse complement strand
TTCGGAAATCGACCGCGTGGCCAAGCAGGCCGAGTTCAACGGCACCAAGCTGCTCGACGGCAGCTTCTTGGGCCAGTTGTTCCAGGTCGGCGCGAACGCCGGTCAGGCCATCTCGATCAGCAAGACTGCGAATGCGCAAGCCAGTGCCATTGGCACGGCCACCTTCCTCAGCACCGGCGGCACCAGCATGTTCAGCGGCACCGCAACGGCCGCTGGAAACATCACGGGCATCTCCGTTACCAACAGCTTGGGCACCCTCGTCCAAATCGATAACGTGCGTGTCGAGATTGGCGAAACCGGTGCGCAGGTGGCGGCCAAAGTGGCCGCGGCCATGAATGCCAAGCTCTCCGAAACCGGCATCTTTGCCAGCGATACGGGCGCTGCCTCGGAATTCGTGACGCTCAACGAAGCTTTGAACTCCAGTGGAGTTCCCACGGGCGTCAATATTCAGTTTGGCAACAGTAGCGCAGTGGCCGGCATCACAAGTGCAACGGGCGTCATAGGCGGTGTTTTCAGTACCAACGTGCTGAGCAACGTCAACATCGGCACTGTGGTTGGGGCAGGCCGCGCCTTGACGGTGATCGACAAGGCGCTGACCACGGTGAACGGCGCTCGCGCCGACTTGGGTGCGGTGCAAAACCGATTCCAATCGGTGGTGGCCAACCTCAACACCTCGTCTGAAAACCTCACCGCCTCCCGCAGCCGAATCCGCGACGCGGATTATGCGAAGGAAACCGCCGAGCTGACCCGCACGCAGATCCTGCAGCAGGCCGGTACGGCGAGGTTGGCTCAGGCCAACCAGATCCCGCAGAACGTGCTCTCGTTGTTGCGGTAAGCAGTCTAGGCGTCGGCCTTACAGCCGCCGTTGCATAGAGGTGCTTCGAAAAGCGAGTCGGGATTCCGGCTCGCTTTTTCTTTGTGGCCCTCAGGGAATAGCGCTCTGGCACAGGCCTTGCAGCGTGGGATTTGACCCGTCGGGAAGCCGGCAGGTTGGCAGAAGCCCAGGGTGGGCGGCTGTCCGTTCGGCGTGCTCCGGCTGCCGAGCCCTTCCCATTCCACCAAGGATCCTTTGGTCATGAGCATTATCAATACCAATACGATTTCGCTGAATGCCCAGCGGAATCTTTCCACCAACAGCGCCTCGCTCGCACAGACAATCCAGCGATTGTCATCGGGCCTGCGCATCAACAGTGCTCGCGATGATGCGGCCGGTCTGGCCATCTCCGAGCGCTTCACCACGCAGATTCGCGGCTTGAATCAGGCGGCTCGAAACTCCAACGACGGCATTTCGCTCGCACAGGTGGCCGAAGGTGCCTTGGGCGAAGTGGGCAACAACCTGCAGCGCATTCGCGAGTTGGCCGTGCAGTCGGCCAATGCAACGAACAGCGCCTCTGATCGACTCGCCTTGAACTCTGAGGTCTCGCAGTTGGTCGCCGAAGTCGATCGCGTCGCCAAGCAGGCCGAGTTCAACGGCACCAAGCTGTTGGATGGCTCGTTCACGGCGCAGCTGTTCCAAGTCGGTGCCAATGCGGGTCAAGCCATTGCGATTACCGAAACGGCCGATGCTCGCTCAGAAAGTCTGGGCGGCGCCGTGTTCGACACGTTTGCGGGCGCTTCGGTCGCCACAGGCACGGCCACGGCCGGCGGCAGCATTTCGGGCATCAGCGTCACCGACAGTCTGGGTAACGTCATCGCGATCGATGACGTGGCCTTTGAGATCGGCGATACCGGGGCGCAGATTACCGGCAGAATTGCGGCCGCCATCAACGCTCAGATTGGCGAGAGCGGCTTGTATGCCGAAGCCAACGGAACCGGCATCACTTTCTCTTCTGTGCGCCAGTCGATTAACGCCACTGGGGCCTTCGCCGGTTACTCGGTGGCGTATGGCACGGTAAGCAGCAGCACAGCAGGCGTCACCTTGGGTGCCGCACCTGCCGCCAATACCGTGGCTCCCGCCGGCAACCCGGTCTTCCTCGATGCACTGGACATTACGACCTTTGTGGGCGCTGGCCGTGCGTTGTCGATCGTTGACCTCTCGCTGACTACAGTAAACGGTGGGCGTGCCGATCTAGGTGCTGTACAGAACCGATTCCAATCGGTTGTGGCCAACCTCAACACATCGTCGGAAAACCTGACGGCCTCGCGCAGCCGTATTCGCGATGCCGACTACGCTCGAGAAACGGCTGAGCTCACTCGCACGCAGATCTTGCAGCAGGCGGGCACGGCCATGTTGGCCCAGGCCAATCAGATCCCGCAGAACGTCTTGACCCTTCTGCGAGGCTGATGAAACGGGGGCCCGCACCGGTGCTGGAAGCGATTCCAGCACCGGCGTAACGTGACTGGTGTCGGCGCTTCGCCGATGCCGAATGCCCCGGAGAATGCGCCATGGGTTCCATTTCCAGTCCAGGTATCGGTTCAGGCATCAACGTCACGCAGCTGGTGTCCCAGCTCGTGGCGGCGGAGCGTGCGCCAGAAGACCGTCGCATTCAACGCAAAGATTCCGAAGCGCGTGCCGATCTGGCCGCCTTCAGCACGATTCGCAATGCGCTTTCCAGCTTGCGCGGCGCTACCAATACGCTGAACACCGCAGCGAGTGCGCAGCCGGGTCGAAAGACCACCGTGCAGGAAGGCGCAGGCTTCACCGCCTCGTCCGATGGCACGGCGGCGCTCGGTCGCTACAACATCGAAGTCGTTTCCACGGCAACCGCACAAAAACGCCAGAGTGCCCCCGTTGGCGCGGCGGTAGATCTGGGTACGGGCACGCTGTCGTTCACGGTGGATGGCGAAACCTTCAATGTGGCTGTTGCCGCCACCAACACCATCACCCAGCTTCGCGACGCCATCAACACGGCGACCGGCGGAAAGGGCCTGTCGGCTACCGTGGTCACCGGCGATACCGGCAGCGTGCTGGTGCTGAATGCTGCAAAGGCTGGTGCGGCCGGCGGCATCACCATCAATGCCACGGGTACCTTGTCCACGTTCACTTCGGGCATTGGCATCACCACGCCGGCAGCCAACGCCGAAGTAAATGTGAACGGGGTGGTTCGCACGTCGTCCAGCAATCGCCTGACCGATTTGATTGGTGGCGTGACGCTGGACTTGACCAAGGCGAATCCCGGCACCTCGTACACGCTCGATATCGGCACCGACAACGGCAATGTTCGAAATGCCTTGCAGGCCTTTATTGCCAGCTACAACAGCTCGGTCTCGGCCTTACGAACGGCCAGCAACTACAACGCAGAAACTCGCCAAGGCGGCCCGCTGGTCGGCGACGCTGCAGTGCGTGGTCTGACCCAGCAGTTACGCGGCGCCATTGGCAATGCGTTCGATGCGCTCAGCGCCATCGGCATCAAGGGTTCAAAAGACGGCAGCCTGAGTTTGGATGCCGCCAAGTTGGATGCTGCATTGGCAGCCGACCCTTCGGCCGTCAGGAAGGCCTTTGATCAATCGAAGGCGGGTTCGCTCGGCAATGTCTTGATCGCGCGTTTGGATGGCGCCGTCGCCCCGTCGACCGGCCTGCTCGAGACACGCACCAAAGCACTCAATGACCGCATCAAGGGCCTGCAATCAGACAGCGACCGCTTAAATGTGCGCATGAGCAAGATCGAAGAAAACTACCGCAAGCAGTACACCGCGCTCGATGGTTTGGTGTCGCAGTTGCAAACGACCTCAAGCTTTCTCTCTCAGCAATTGAGCCAGATCTCGAAGATTTAAGCCCATGAAACCACGCGACCTTACCGCCGCCTATCGTCAAACCGCCGTTGAAACGCGGGTTCACGAGGCTGACCCGCACAAGCTGGTCGAGCTGATGCTGGAAGGCGCCATTCAGCGCCTGCGCACCGCCGAGGCCTGTGTGGCCAGTGGCGATATCTCGCGAAAGGCCAAGGCGGCTTCCGAAGCAGGCGCCATCGTGGATTCGCTGTCGGGTTGCTTGGATTTCGAACAGGGCGGCGATATTGCGCAGCGCCTTGAGGCTCTTTACGACTACGCCTCGCGAAAGATTGCGACCGCCAACATGTCGAATGACGCCGAGGGGTTTAGTGAAGTCGCCACCCTGCTTTCCGATGTGTTCAGTGCGTGGAAGCAGATTAAGCCTGCTGCCTAAGCCATGACTCCTTTCGAGCTGGCCATGTCTGCCTTGCGCCACGCCAGCGATGCGCTGAACCGCGTGGATCTGCGCGCTGCCGAAGCTGCACTCATCGAGCACGATGAAGTGGTTCGCGACGCGTTTTCCGAAAGCGCGGGATTGGCGGTCAGCGAGATGGAGATGCTGCGCGCTGCGCAACAAGAACTGTTGGCCGCTATGGGCCAAGTGCAACAGGGTGTCGCCATCGAACTCCAGCAAACACGCAAGAGTGGGCAAGCCGCGAAAGCCTATCTGGGCAACGCCGGTGCTTGAGCCCGCTGCTGCCGAAGCGCAATTGTTTGGCGACAGCGTGGCCTGTGATCTGCATGCTCGGGTCGAGATTATTGCTGGCGCGCCGATGCCTGGTGCCTTGGATGAAGCCGAGCGCGTCCTCCGCGATATCGCGACGGTTGATGATCGTCGCAGCGAGGAGCCCGACCCTTCGCACACCACCGACCCTGCGCTCCGACGAGTGGAGGCGAAGCTCGACCTGACCCTTCGCTTGCTTTCGCATGCTCTGCCTGGCTTGCAGGGCCCCGCATTTCAGGCCGTCCGGTTGAGCTCGCGCGGGCTGCGCATCGATGCCATGACGCCTTGGCCTGAAGACGGCGCAACCCTGCGTTGGCAGGCGGCCGATTGGATGCCCCTAAGTTTGAGCCTGCCTGTGACCCTGGTTGCACGCACACCCAGCCAGTCGTGGTGGGCGTTTCAGCCTTTGGGTGACTCCTTGGCCGATGTGTTGGAGCGCCACGTGTTTCGCCTGCATCGGCGCTGGTTGGCCACGCACCGCCGACCCTAGGGGTTGTTCCGCGCCGCGCTGCGGCATAAGACTTGCACCACGGCGGAGACCCTCACAGGAATCTCCGTGCCATGCAGGCCGAAGCGATGAGCGAAACCAATACTGCCACCCTGCTTCGCGCAGCGACCGCTGCGCATGAGGCGGGGCGTCTGGATGAGGCCAAGCGCCTCTATCTGCACTGCATTGAGCACCACCCCTACGAAGCCGAAGCCCATCACGGCTTGGGTTGGTTGTTGGTGCAGCAGGGCGATTGGAGCGCGGCGCTCAAGCGGTTCGTGGCGGCGCTGAAATTTCGCCCTTGGGAGCCGGAATACTGGATCAGCCAACTCGAAGCGCTCATGCATATGGGCCAGTTCGAGGCCGTGCACCGCTTGCTGTATCGCGCCCGAGAATCTGGCTTGCCGCAGGCTAAGGTCGATGTCTTCGAGAATCGCTTGACCCAGCGCCGGATCGACATCCTCACTGCCGCGGTCAAGGCCAGCGGAAAGAGCGTGGCCGGCGCTGCAGTTGCACCCCACGACGAGTTGATGGCGATGCGTCAGGCGTTTCTCGTTCGCCGCTATGACGATGCGCGCAAGATGGCCGCATTGTTGGTAAAGCGGTATCCGCTCGCACCTTTCGCCTGGCGCGTTCTTGCCGCCAGCACGCCCTTGGGCGATGTCCCCGATGCTGCGCTGGAACTGCGTCGCTTAGCCTGCGATGTCGACCCGGAGGGCGTGGATGCCGCGATGAATCTGGCCCTTGCGTTGCACGATGCGCATCGCTTTGATGAAGCTGAGCGTCTCTACGACCGCGTGCTGGAAAAGCAGCCCGAAAACATCCGAGCCCTGATCAATCTGGGCTTGTTGCTGGGAGCCAAGGGCGATCCCAGAGCAGGCGAGGTCTTGCGACGCGCACGAAAGCTGGGCTCCGATGACGTGCGCGTTGCCCTTGCTTTGGGCGGTTACCTGCGCGATCAGGACCAGCCCGATGAAGCCATTCCACTGCTGGAAGAGGTGCTGGCCAAGCAACCCGAAAGCGACTTGGCAATCTCGGCGCTGTCGGTGTGCTACCTAGCAGTTGGACGGCACGAAGAATCCGCGGCCTTGTTCCGCCGGATGAATGTGAAAAACATCGGCGAGCTGCATGCTTTGGGCATTGCGTTGTTCGTGGGCACGCACCTCAAGGAGGTGTCGCCTGCCGAGCTCTTCGAATTGCATCGTCTGTATGGGCAGATTCTTGAGTCGGCTTGCACGCCCTTTGATCATCACGAAAACGACCGAAGCCCCGATCGCAAGCTTCGCGTGGGTTTTGTTTCTGGCGATTTCCGCAGCCACGCCATGGCCAATTTTGTGGCGCCGATGTGGGAGGGATTGAGCTCCGACACGATTGAGATTTTCGCCTACTACAACCACTCGACCGTGGACCCAACCACAGTGAAGCTTCGAGCGCTCACGCATGGATGGTGCGAGATCCAAGGCATGAGCGAAGAGGCCGTGGCGGCGCGCATCCGCAAAGATGCGATTGATGTGCTGGTTGATCTCTCCGGTCACACTGCATTCCACCGCTTGGGGGTGTTTGCGTTTAAGCCTGCGCCCGTGCAGATGAGTTGGGGCGGCTACCCCGCGACCACCGGCTTGACGAGGATGGACTACTACGTCGCCGATGTTCTCTGGGCTCCGCCGGGAACCATGGACGACCAGATGACCGAGAAGCTCATCCTGAATTCCGGCACGTCCATCTTCCACCCCCACGATCCATCACCCGAGGTTGGACCGGCGCCCTGCATCAGGAACTCGCTCTTCACGTTCGGCAGCTTCAACCGAGTGAACAAGCTCAATCCCGCGACGATCCACCTTTGGAGCCGGGTGCTCCAGCGGGTGCCGGACAGCAGGATGGTCATTGGTGCCATCGACGGCAATTCGGCCGAACGTCTCCGTGTCCAGTTCTCTGAGCTAGGCGTCGACCCGTCAAGGATCCAATTCTTTCCGCGAAGCAAAATCCCCGAGTACCTGCAACGGCAGACGGACGTCGACCTCAACCTCGATGCGATGACCTACAACGGAGGTACCACCACCTACCATGCACTCTGGATGGGGGTTCCCACGTTGACACTGGCAGGGAAGACCCTTCCCGCCAGGGGAGGATGCAGCATCATGAAGGGCGCGGGGTTCGCGCAGTTTGTCGCGGATTCCGAAGAAGAGTTCGTCGACAAGGCGGTGCACTGGGCGAGCCCAAGCCAGTGGGACGCCCTCGAGGCCGTCCGATCGGCAACCCGGGACATCATGCGCCGCACGATGATGGAAAGAACGACACCCGCGATCCAAGGCTTCGAGGATGGGATTCGATGGGCTTGGTCACGATGGTGCAAGGGGTTGCCGCCCCAGCCCTACGTCGTCCCGCCGCGCGCATAACGCGAGGGATCGGTCCTCTGGCAACGTTCTTGCAAGCGCATCCAACAAAGTAGGTTTCTCGGCGAGGTCGAACGAAATGACGATGTCACCAGCCACCAAAGGCAACCTCCGTTCCATTGCGCCGATGGGAATGGACACGCCGTCCATCGCGCCGAGGAAGGCGATTCACTCCAGGGAGGATCTTGCGATCGCCGGCGCCACCCCCGCTTTCGTCGATCCCGTCCACGTCGGTCGCCCGAACATCGGTGACCGCGCGGCGTTCCTTTCCCGCGTCAATGACCTGTTGGATAGTCGTTGGCTCACCAACAACGGGCCGCTGGTCCAGGAGCTGGAGCAGAAACTCGCCCGCTATCTGGGCGTGCGCCACGTCGTCGCAATGTGTAACGGCACCATCGCGCTCGAAATCGCCATTCGCGCACTCGGACTCAAGGGTGAGGTGATTCTGCCCTCGTACACCTTCATCGCCACCGCTCAGGCCTTGCAGTGGCAGGAGATCACTCCGGTGTTCGCGGATGTCGACCCGGCGACGCACAACATCGATCCGGCTATGGTCGAGAAGATGATTACGCCTCGGACCACGGGCATCATCGGCGTGCATTTGTGGGGGCGTGCCGCGCCGGTGGATGAGCTAGCCGAGATCGCCCGCCGTCGCCATTTGTCCCTGATGTTCGACTCTGCCCACGCGTTTGGCGCAACCTATCGCGGGCGTCGCGTGGGAGCGTTTGGAAGGGCGGAAGTCTTCAGCTTCCACGCCACGAAGTTCTTCAACTGCTTCGAGGGTGGAGCGGTCACCACCAACGAGGATGACCTTGCGACCACCATGCGGTACATGAGGAACTTCGGGTTCGAGACCTACGACAAGGCGGTCCACGTCGGCACCAATGGCAAGATGCCGGAGATCTGTGCCGCGATGGGCCTCACCAACCTCGAGTCACTTGATGCTGTCGTCGAAGCGAACCGAGCCAACCATCGCCTGTACGCCGAGGCCCTTGCCGGCATCGACGGGATCCACCTGCTCGACTACGATCCGACCGAGAGCAGCAATTGGCAATACGTCGTGATCGAAGTGGATCGCACGTTCCGCGCATCGCGCGACGAGATCGTCGCTGCGCTTCATGCCGAGGGCATTCTCGCGAGGAAGTACTTCTGGCCTGGTTGCCACAACATGCAGCCCTTCCGCGAGCTGTATCCCCATGCGGGGCTTCTGCTTCCGAACACGATGGTCGTTGCTGATCGTGTGATCGTGCTGCCGACCGGCACGACGCTGCCTCCCGAGACCGTCGGGGTGATCGCGGACGTCTTGCGGGTTCTCTCCGGAGCGTGAATCCGCCCGCCCGTTGGGGCGGACTTGATGTCACTTCTTCTTGTGCGGGTCGGGAGTCACCTCAAGCACCAAAGACTCCGCCACCCGGAGAGGCCTGAGTCGGTAGGCCAGCGCGGCGAGGCTGCCCTGAACCGACGCGGGGAAACGAGCCCCAAGCCCTTGATGCATCCAGTCGACACCTCCGAAGCCATGGAGGCGGACGGATCCACGGACTCCTGCCTTCGCGAGGCCTTCATGGGCGAGTTCGAGGAGTTCATCAGGCTTGAAAAATCGGACTTGGTAGAGCTTGTCCGTTTCGGCTTTCGCCTGGAACATCGCATGGAAAGCTGCGTTTGCGCCGTTGTGAACGAGCGCCAACATCGTCCGCCGCGTGACCCTCAATTGCTCAGAAAACAATCGGGCGACCTGAACGTCATCGCCGAAGCAGCTCCAGAACCCCTTATGGAAGGTGAGATCGAAGGCGCGGTCGGGGAATTCGAGGTGGAGCGCATCCATCGTCAGGGCGCGCAGATTGGGCGGTGGGCTGCTGGCCCGCAACGCCTCCATCGCCCCCGCCGAGAAATCCACGCAGGTCACGGATCGCGCGTACGGCGCGAGGAACCGTGACTCCCGGCCACTGCCCGCACCGAGTTCCAGAAGGTCACAACCCGAGGTCGCATAAGCCCTCGTCAGCCACATGCCAAGGCGGGGGATGCCGCGCGAGTAGCGTTCGAACCATCGCGCCCATTCCGCGTCCCAAGCATCCGGCGTGTCGATCCCGATACGGATCTTGCTGCTCATGGCGACACCACTGGACCGGCGATGGGCTCGGGGCGCTTCATCATGGTGACTCCTCGTCGATAAGGCGTTACGGGCGCCGGTGTCGCTTCGCCGCGGATCATGCCGACAATGCGCCGAGGGAAATCCGCTCCCGCCATGTGCGACACGGGATAGCCGCCACCGAATCGTAGGTTGAGCTCAAGGACCGAAAGGGTCCCTTGCGCATCGCGAAAGAAATCACCGTCGAAGGGGCCGATGATCCCCAGCGACTCCACGAGTGATTCGGCGAGGGAGACGAGCTCGGGGCATTCGATCGTCTCTGCGCGCTCCGTCTCGCCCAGAGTTGAAAGCCACTTCCTCCAGGGAACCATCGCCACCGGCCGACCCTCGAGATCCCCCAGCCCATCGACGTTGAGCGCCTCGGCGTCCAGGAACTGCTGGATGAGCATGTCCGGGGCGCGATGGAAGAACACGTCCAGCTCGGCACGGTTCCGGGCGACGTAGGTCTCGGCACTGCCGAACCCGAAGCGCGGCTTGACTACCAACGGGAACGCGAAGATTCCCGACGCGAGCTTGGCATGGGCGTCGTCGAGGCGGGAGACGGTCAGAGGTGTCGCGATGCCAAGGCCAGAGACCACGTGGAATGCCTCGAGTTTGTCGAACGCGACCGTGGCCGCCCGTGCCTCGGGCAGCACCGCCATGACGCCATGCTCTCGAAGACTCGCTCGATGGGGTGCCAGTCGGCAGACGTCTGGATCGAAGAGGGAGAGCAGCCCGCGTACCTCATAGTGGACGCAGGTCTCGATCAGGCGCGGCAGGTACTCGTCCGAAGCGATCGGGGGAAGAAGAACGCCATGGTCGCAGCGGGAAAAGCCTGGCGTCCACGGTGTATTGCTGGTGCCGACGATACGACTGCCCGGTGGTAGGGCGTCGCGGAAATAGTCCGCGATATACCCGCGCTTTCCGATGCAGGAGAGGAGGATGTTCATGTCGCCACCGGGATTCCGGGACCCAAAGAGGCCCTCGCGAAGCCTAGCCCACCAAGGTGCTGACAGGAAACGATGAGGGCGCAGCGCACGGCGTCTTCTGCGCGACCCGGCGAGGGCGGATTTCCATGCACACTGCATCGATCTCGCGCGGCACGGCGCTTGCACGGCCGACAACGACCCTCCAGACCCTGTATCGGAATCCAGACCGTGACCCTGCCCTCAGAGTTCGACAACCTCTTTTTCCCGGTGGCCAGGGCCTTCATCAATGAAACCAGGCTGGAGTTCATCAAGAGCTATCTGCAGCCAGATGATGTGATCTGCGATATCGGCAATCAGGGCAAGAACATTCCCGAGTTGAAGGGCCGCAAGCTGGTCACGTTGGACATCACGCCAGACACCGGCCCGGACATCGTGGCGGATATCACCCGGCACAATGCGCACATCCCGGATGGCCATTTCGATGCCCTGCTGTGCACCGAAGTCCTAGAACATGTGGTGGAGCCTTTTGCGGCCGTCCGCGAGCTCAGGCGCATCGTCAAGGTGGGCGGTTATGTCCTCATTACCACGCCCTTGAATTGCCGCATCCACGGCCCGGTGCCGGATTGCTGGCGCTTCACCGAATTCGGCCTGAAGGTGCTGCTGCGCGACTTTGAAATCGTGCTGTTCCGTAAGCTGGACACGCCCGACCGCAACCTGTTCCCGCTGGAATACGGCGTGATCGTCAAGCGCGTCAGCGAGAGTCTGGTCGAGTCGGACCCGCGCGAGATGACCTTCCAGAAGGTCGATTGACTGAGTGCGATTAGGCGAGGTTGCTATGGGCGCACTGAAAAGTTTCCAACTCAGCGAGCTGTTCTTCGATCGGGGCTATGAAATCTTCGACGATTTGCTGCCGGCCGGCCATTGCGCGACGCTGGCCCAGAAGCTGAAAGCCGCCATGGAACAAGACTGCATCACCGTCGACAACGACGGCGTGCACATCAAGACCCGGAACGGCGAGGTGCTGATCGCTGAGCTCCCGGAGATCGAGCAGCTCTACCAGCAGGTCTACGCGCACATGGCGGCCGGCATCGACAATCTGCTCGTGCTGGACGATCTGCCCGTCGCCATCTCGGCCAACTATCTCCACCGAGATCAGGGGCATTCCTTCCGCTACCACTTCGACCGCAATGAGTACACGGCGGTCTTGTACTTGACGGACAGCCCGGATTTGCCGCTGTGCATCCATCCCAAGATCCGCACCGATCCCGCCCTGGGCGAATCGGTTTGGCAGTATGAGAAGGACGCGAGGGCTCCCGTGCGCGTCGACCCGAGCCCCGGGCGTCTCGTGTGCTTCCATGCCCGGACGTCCTTGCACGGCGTCATCAGTAGCCCCGAAGTCACATCGACCACGGACCGGATTTCGCTGCAGTTTGCCTTTGACACACGGCGCCGAACTTTTGAAGACCAGCAGTACTACGGCAGGGCCGCTGCCGCGCAAGCCGACGTCTCGAAGGATCGGCCATGAAGTTCTTTGAGTTTCCATCCGAGGAACTGGATTTCTTTTCTAAGGCGGGCCATTTGGAGGGTCGGCAGCTATCGCTGGAAGTCCTTGACCGTGCCGGTGTCTTCGTCGTGCGAGGCCTGATGCCTGCGCAGCGGGTGGCGTCCTACCTGCAGGCTTATGAGGCGGCCGTGTCTGAGGGTTCCGCCAAGGCCCGCCAGAATCACCTCACCGAAGTGTCCTTCGAGCTCGATAGCCCCCTCGCGGAAGTGCTTTTCGAGCCCGAGTTCGCGGCCTTGGCGGCGCAGATCTTCGAGCGCGGCGCGGGCCTGCACAACATCCGGCTGGTCCGCAAGGACGAGAACAACCGTGAACCGGTGTTCGTCCATCAGGACAGCCCGTACTGCCTCGGCTTCTTCGAACGCTACTCGGCCTTCTTGGCGCTCACCCCTTGCGGGGCGCAGAACGGCGGCCTGTTCGTCTACCCCGGCACCCACCACCTCGGCTACCTCGGCGATGCGGGTGCGATCCATGGCGACCTGACGAGCCAGCTTTACCGGTTCACGCCCGAGCTGGGCCCAGGCGATTGCCTGCTGATGCACTCGGCCATCTGGCATGGCTCGACTCGCCATGAGTCCAGCGTGCCTCGGGTGATGTATGACATCCAGATCCAGCCCGTGGTCGATCCATCCAGCATGATTTCCCTCGGTGAGCGGCCGCTGTCGAAATGGCGCCTGCGGCTCGAGAACAAGGAGATCTTCTCCACTTCCCGGGTGCAGCGCGGTACGACGGCGTCGAAGTAGCTGGCGCGTGGTCCCACAAAGAGATTACGTGTCGCCGCGATTCGTCGGTGATGTAGCGGTGCCTTGCGCCGATCTTGGCAAGCGCGTGCGCATGGCCCGCCCGCCGGCTTTCCGCCGCCCACCCTTGGCACGGCCCTTGCATCCCGCTTCCGCACCTCCACGGAAGTGCCGCCATGTCGACTCGTCTTTCCACCGCCCAAACCCAATCGCAGGGCCTCAACGCCCAAGTGCTGCAGTCCATCCGCTTGCTCGGCTTGACCAGCCACGAGCTGGAAATGGAGCTGCACCAGGCCTTGGCGCATAACCCGCTGCTGGAGCGCGAGGAAGACGAGCACGAGGCCGAGGCAGTCGGCGATGCCGCCACGCCGGGGCAAGAAACTGCCGCATACGACGAACTTCCCGAATTCCCGGCCTATGCCACCGCGAGCACGGGCTTCGATTCCGATGACATGGAAGACCGCATGGCCCGCGTCGCCGCGCCGATGAGCGCCGACCCGGCCCTGCGCGTGCTGGAAGGGTTGGCCATGGAGTTGAAGCCCGCCGACCTCGCCATTGCCGCGGCATGGCTGGAGCGCACCACCGACGCCGGCTACTTGGCCGGTGATCGCGATACCATTGATGCCGAAATCACCACCGCTTTGAAGTTGCGACGTGGCCGCGCCGAGGCCATCCGTCAACGCTTGTTGCACGGCACGCCCGCCGGTTTGGCCGCTGTTGATCTGCGCGAATGCTTGCTGGCGCAGATTCATGACTTGCCCGCCCGCGACGACGGCGTGCAGTTGGCCCGCGCCATGATCGAGCAAAGCCTCACGCTGGTGGCGCAGCGCGACTGGCCGGCTTTGGCCGAGCGCCACGCGGCCCCGATGGAGGCGCTGCGCATTGCCGCGCGCTTGATCCAATCCTTGAACCCCAAGCCCGGCGAGCCTCTGCTGGAGCCCGCGCAAGTGCATGTGCTGCCCGACACCGTGGCCTGGGTGGCCGATGGTCGTTGGCATGTGGCCCTGAACCCGCATGCTGCGCCGCGCGTGCGTGTGGCCAGCGAGTACGAAAGCGCCCTGGCCGATGCGGGCGACAGCCCGAGCGTGCAGCACCTGCGCGCGCTGATGAACGAAGCGCGTTGGTTGGCCCGCGGCATTGCCCAGCGCCACGACACCCTCATCAAAGTGGCGCGTGCCGTGGTGGCGCGTCAACAGGCCTTCTTGGAGCGCGGCGAAGAAGCCATGCTGCCGCTCACGCTGAAAGACATTGCCGCCGATGTGGGTGTGCACGAAAGCACGGTGTCGCGCATCACCACCGGCAAGTACATCCAGACCCCGCGTGGCCTGTTCGAGCTGAAGCGCTTCCTTGGTGTGCGCCTTGAAGGCAGTGCCATCGCCGGCGCCGCCGTGAAGGCCTTGGTGCGCAAGATGATCGATGCGGAGGTTCCGGGTTCGCCCTTGGCCGACGATGTGCTGGTCGGCCTGTTGGCCCGCCGTGGCGTGCAGGTGGCCCGCCGCACCGTCGCCAAGTATCGTGAGCAACTGAACATCCCCACGGCGCGCCAGCGGGCCCACGCGACGCGCGCTGCCTGATCCGCTCAGGAGGCTCCATGCAACCCGTTTCCCTGTTGATTGCCGACGACCACGACGCCTTCCTCAATGCCGCCGAGCGCCATTTGCGCCGCGTGGCCGAGGTCAAGGTGTTGGGTCGCGCGCGCAATGGGCTGGAAGCGGTGAATTTGAGCGAGCAGCTCAAGCCTGATGTCGTCGTGCTGGACTTGGCCATGCCCGAAATGGGCGGCCTGCAGGCCACGCGTTTGATCAAGGCGCAGGACGAACCGCCCTTCGTCATCATCGCCTCGCATTTCGATGATGCGGAACACCGCGAACACGCGCAGCGCGCCGGTGCCGATGCCTTTGTGAGCAAGCTCAACTACATCGCTGAGTTGATGGCGGTGCTTGAGCAGCGTGCAGCTCAGCCACAGGGCGGCGCATGAGCGAGTCGCGCATTCTCGTCGTCGAGGCCGATGACGCCCGCGCCGAGCGTTTGGTGGCTTTGCTGGACTTCCTCGACTTCACGCCGAAGCGCGTGGGCGCTGTCGATGAGTTGGACCTAACACGCATCAAGCCGCGCGACTATTTGGCCATCGTCGTCGGTGGTGTTGAAGATCTGAGCGAGTTCCGCAGTTTCGGCGCTTGGCTGTCGAAGTTTCCGCTGCATCCGCCCTTGCTGGTGTTGCCTTCGCTGCATGGCTTGGTCGATCAGTTGGGCGTGCACGGCGAGCAGGTGTGGCCGCTGGATTGGCCGCTGCGTCATAGCCAATTGGAAGGCCTACTGCGGCGCGCCAGCTTGGAAGCCATTCGTGGCGAAGACGCGCCGCGTCAATCCGGCCCGGAAGGCACTAGCGAAGGTGTGCGTCGCCTGCGCCGAATGATTGAGCAAGTAGCGCCTTTCGATACCACCGTGCTGATTCTCGGCGAGAGCGGCACCGGCAAAGAAGTGGCCGCGCGCGCTTTGCATACCGCTTCCGCGCGAGCGAAGGGCCCGTTCGTTGCCTTGAATTGCGGCGCTGTGCCCGCCGAGCTTTTGGAAAGCGAGTTGTTCGGCCACGAAAAGGGCGCGTTCACCGGTGCATTGAATTCGCGCAAAGGTCGCTTCGAGATGGCGGAAGGCGGCACGCTTCTGCTGGATGAAATCGGCGACATGCCGATGCCCATGCAGGTCAAGTTGCTGCGCGTGCTGCAGGAGCGCAGCTTCGAGCGCGTGGGCGGCACGCAAACCTTGAAGTGCAATGTGCGCGTGGTGGCTGCCACGCACCGCAATCTTGAAGATCAGATTGCGCGCGGGGGTTTTCGCGAAGACCTGTACTACCGCCTCAATGTGTTTCCGATCGAGATGCCCGCACTGCGCGAGCGCATCGATGATCTGCCCGCCTTGATCGCCGCCATCACTTCAACGCTTTCTGAAAGTGGCCGCGGTGACGTGCGCTTGGGCGACGATGCTTTGGCAGCGCTGGCCGCCTACCGCTGGCCCGGCAATGTGCGTGAGCTGCATAACCTCATCGAGCGCCTCGCCGTGCTGCACCCCAGCGGCATGGTGCGCTTGGCCGACTTGCCGCAGCGCTATCGCCAAGGCTTTGAGCTGCCGCCCGAAGTGCCCGTTGCTGAAGTGTCGAAGCCAGCCTCGCCAGCATCAAAGGCTGCAACTGCCTCGGCGCCCGTGGTCGACCGCACAAGCGCCGAACTCAGCGAAGCCGACACACTGGCCGCCGAGCGTGCTGCCTTGTTTGGAACGCCCGCCACGCCAGCTTTGGATGAGCTTCCCGACGAGGGCCTGGACTTGAAGGAACACATCGCCGCCATTGAAGAACGCCTGATTCGCCAAGCCGTTGAGCGCGCGAATGGCGTGGTGGCGCATGCGGCCACCTTGCTTAATCTGCGTCGCACCACGCTGGTGGAGAAACTGCGCAAGTACGGGATTGAGCGCGAGGGCGAGGAGTAGGCCTCACCCGCTCGCGCCTACCTTTGTGCTGATCTCACGACGCCCACGGCGACAAACCCAGCCACGACAGAGCACCTAGTGCGAGTAGTGCGCCCGACGCCAGCGCCACCGTCATTACGCGACGCTCTCGCACAGCACGCAGCAGCGTGATCGCGGCCACAAGTAGGGCGGGAAGCTGCAACCACAGCACGACACTGGCTTCGCGCGTCAATCCGAATGCCGCCACTGCCGGTGTGTTCATCGCCGTCCAAGCCGCCGCCGCAACCAGACCCAGCACCGCCGCGAGTGTGGTTGCCGTGGTGGCCAGATGCCAGCGCGGTAGTCCCTGCAGCGTTCTGTTGTCTTTGCCGAAACGCCGCAAAACGATCAGCAGTGCAGGCAATGCCAATCCAAGCAGAAGCACATCCAGCGCTCCGACCAGCAAAGCCAACACGCCTGCAGGCGGTGCGCCACTTTGCAATGCCGCGCCCACGCTCACCAGCGCTGGCAGCGGGTACGCCGAGGTCAGAAACGCAGGAGCGGGCATGGACGCGATGCATGCGGTGTCCAAGGGCTGTGTGGGCGCATTCACCCACGTTGTCAGCAAGGCCCGCGGGCACGCCCCGGCACCTCTCGCCACGTGTGATGCAAAGGGAATGCTCACCAGGCGTGCCGCAGGACCGATGCGCGCTGCCACCGCTTCGGCGTTTGGCTGAAACGCGTCGTAGCCACCGGCAAAGATGAGCGTGGGCACCGTAGATGCCCCGGGTAGGCGCGGGCCTTCGCCCGCCTCGCCAAATCCCGTGCAAGCGCCATCGGGAATGCCCAAGAGCAATTCCAGATAGCCGGGCCCTCCATCGGCTTTGACGCCGTGATGTCTCGCACGGTCGCGGCAATCCGTCGCGAGCGCTGCAGCAATCGACAGGCCATCGCTGCCCACAGCGGTGATATAGGGCAGGCTCAAAACGCCAGCAATATCGCGACCCTGGTTGCGCGCAACTGCATCGATAAACCATGGGATGCTGCGTGCGCCTGCTTCCGTCAAGGACAGACCATGGACGGTCGCGCGCAACATTGCTTCATTGGCTCGGTGTTCGGTTCCGTTAAAGGTAAACGCAAGCGGCGTAGTGCTGGCCGCAATCAACGCATCGCCTGCCTGCTCGGCGGAAAATGTCGGAAAGGCGGCCTGGCACTGCGGGTCTGCGTTGCACTCAGTGGCCAAGCGTTGAAACAGTAAGGCCTGCGAGTCGCGCACGGAGAGCAGGAGCTCATCGGGTGGATACAGCGAGTCCAGCGCTACCGATTCCAAAGCTTGCGGATAGCGGGCGCTGTAGTCGGCTGCCACTGTGGTGCCATAGGACATGCCGAAAACTGCCCAGCGCTCGATGCCTAGGGCTTGGCGAATCGCTTCTGCGTCTTCGACATTTCGTTCAGTGCTGAACTCGGCCGCACTCATGCCCGATGCATCGCGCTCTGCGACGCAGCCCGCAATGGCCTCTCGTCGAGCAGCGACGAGCGCATCGCTCTCAAGGCCCTGCAGCAAAGGCGCTTGCAGTGCGAACGGCAAGTTCGAGCAGTCGCGCGGAGTGCTGCGCCCGCCACCGCGCATATCGAAGGCGATGGTGTCGCGTCCATCCACATAGTCGCCGGTGCTCTGGCCCATGTAGCGCGTCATTTCGCCGCCTGGCCCGCCATGCAACACGAGCAGGGGCAATGCGCCAGCGCGCGGGCGCACACTTTTTCGCACCACGACTGCCAATTCAAACTCGCCTGACTCGGGAGCTTGGCTGTTGCGCGGCACCCGCACGATGCCGCAGCGCAAACGCGATGCAACCTCAGGATTGGCGGTGGGGATATCGCAGGCACGCTCTTCAAACGCGCCACTGGCGGGTCGCGAAGGCGTCGCTGCACTCGTCGGAATAGAGGCCGCACAAAACAAGCCAAACGCGATGGCTGCGCGATGAATCGGCATGCTCACTCTCCCCGGGAATGATGACGAGAGCGTAGCGAAAAGCATTCAGTGGCGCATCCGCAACCCACTGTCGCAGAGCCGACGTTAAGTGCTTCGGGATTTCCGCAAAAGCACCCAACACGCCACCGATGGCGGCAAGTAAAGCACCAGCGCTGCGATACGCTGCATTAATCCGCCGTACGCCTGCAGATCGATGGGTGTGAGCCCGGCCATAATCGGCACAAGGCCTGCAAACGCAACGAGAACCCAAAGCAGATACGTACGCAGGCCGCGCAGTGCAGCAACGCGCCAAACGCTAGCGAGCAGCGCCACGGGCGAGAGAAACATGCCTACGCCCAAGGCGCCCGGATTGTGCGCGGGGTCAGGCATGGGGTGCAGCCCGGCCCACAACGCGGCTAGACCTATCGACACCACGCAGAGCGCGGCGATGGCCGAAAACACTTTGGGCGCCCCAGCTCGACTCAGCGCGACGAACAAGCCAGCGCTCGACAACACCGACATCACGCCGCTAAGCATGGCGCCGCTATTCAGCACTTCGGGGAGGCGCGATGCGTCTGAGCCGAGTTGGCTCGCCGAATTCACAAGCAGGTCGTAGCCGGGGTAGAACGGAATCGCCGCTGCCTGCGCGCCGAAGTACACGAAGGGCACGCCCACGCCAGCCCACAAGCTGAGCATCGTCCAGCGATTCATGCTTTATGCGCTCCTGCATCTCGCGTGATGTGCGCCATCTGCCCATCACCGTAACTGCGCAAGACCTCAGCCACCACCACGTGATAGCCCGCATACCAGCGCGCGTATTGGCGCTTGGCCTCGAGATGGGTGGGGTGCGATGCAAACTTGGCGAGGTCGTCCAGATTGTTCCAGTAGTACACCGCGTTGCCGCGCAGGCCATCGGTGGAGCGCCAGCTCTCGCTTCCACAAAAACCTGGCAGAGATTTCGCCACGGCATCGATCTCGGCATTGAGCCGATGAAACTCGGCGTCGTACTCGCCGGGCGTCCACATGAAAGAAACGCTGTACATGCTCATCAGAATGCAAGCCTCACTCGGCGGGAATGCTAGAGGACACGAAGGCGAATCGCGGCCTCGCCTGCCCATCAATCACGACATCGGAGAAGAACATGGCGTGCGGCCGCACCCAAAGGCCGCGCTCGCCGTACAGCGCGCGGTACAGCACCAACACCTCTAGTGTTTCGCTGTGACGCACGGCCCCCAGAACCTCGTACTCGCCGCCCTTGTAGTGGCGATAGAAGCCTGGCCGCGTTTCGGGGAGGGCTGAAAGATCGCTCACCGCTTGCGGCCTCGCACCAGAAGCAAAACCACACCCACACCGATGGCGCCAAAGCCCGCCCACTGCGGGATGGCAATCGTCTCTTGCTGGCGCATCGCCAATTCAATCGGGCCGATCTTCAGGTCCTTGCTGTCCTTGGTGTAGCGAATCTCGCCAAAGGCGAGCGCCCACGCACCGGCAGCAACAAGAAGCAACGCAACAATTCGAAGCAGCAACATGGTGGTTCTCCGTAACGCGTTATGGCGAGACTCGCGAAGCCATCATCGCGCAGGCGCGGCTAATGCGGCCATCTTGCCGCGAAGCACCAGCGCCATGCCGCCCAGCACCGCCACAGAAGCGAAGACAAGGCGCGCACTCATCGACTCGTTCAAGAGCAGAACCCCACCCAGTGCGGCCAGCGGCGGCACGACCAATTGCAAGGCGGCAGCTCGAAGACTGGCCAAGTGCGGCAGCACGGCGTACCAAAGCACATAGCCCAAGCCGGATGCCAAGGCACCTGAGGCCATCGCGAGTAGCGCGCCCGGAGCGTCGATGTCTGCGCTGCCCAGCATGAGCACGCTCATCACCAGCGCAAAGGGCAGGGCGCGCAAAAAGTTTCCGGCGGTGGCGGCTGCGGCATCGTCCGCGCTGCGGCCCCAAAAGGAGTACAGACCCCAAGCGATGCCGGCGGCCAACATCAAGCCCGCACCGAGCAAAGAGGGGGCCGTGGCGCCGGGTAGCAGCAGCACCAGCAAGCCCATCGCTGCAATCACCATCCCGTCCCATTGCAGGACACGAAAGCGCTCGCCGCGCAGAAGTCCAAGAAGAATCATGGTGGCCTGCACCGCGCCAAAGAGCAGCAATGCGCCGGTGGCTGCGCCAAGATGCAAGTAAGCGAATGAAAATCCTGCGGCGTAAACGAACAGTGCAAACCCCGAGCGCCACTGGCCTTCGCGAATGGGCGATGCGCCGCGCAGGTGCATCAGCAGGACCAACATGGCAGCACCGGACGCCAAACGCAGCGTCGTGAAACTTGCAGCATCGATGCTCGTGTGTGCCAAGGCCCAGCGGCACAGCAGTGAATTGGCCGCGAAGGCCACTAGGGCCAGTGTTGTCACCACTGCGAGCCGGCTGTTGGTCATTCCCGCATCAACATCGAAATAATCAAGCGGCCCGCTTCTGACGTGGTGAGCCAAACCACCGCGCTGACATTTAAGAGCGCGGTCATCCAGAAAACACCCTGAAATGACGCCTTAACGTGTTTGTGGCGAAACAGATGTTGCGCGATCAATGCGCCGGGCCAACCCCCTGCAAGCGACCAAAAGTGAAGGGCTGATTCCGGCGTTCTTTGCCGGCCTGTTCCTGCCGCATTCTTGTCGAATGCGTAGAGCCCAAGAGAAAC
>JAIXVL010000065.1 GCA_027483045.1 Lysobacteraceae bacterium | reverse complement strand
TGCTGCAACGCCATGGGCGGCAGGTCAATGGAAGGCGGGCTTGATTCGAGGTTCATGGTCGTGAGTATCGCCCGTGCACGCGAAAGAAATCTCGCGCCGCGTCACGCCGGAAGGATGCGGAAGATCGCACCCTTCAGGTACTCGGTCTCGGGGATGGCGGGGTGCACCGGATGGTCGGGGCCCTGCGACAAGAACTCCAGCAACTGCGCCTGGCGATCCAAATGCCTAGCGCCCTGCTGCACGGCCTCGATCAGGGCATTGCGCGAGAAATGATGGCTGCAAGAGCACGCGACCAAGAGGCCATCTTTCGAGAGCACCTGCATCGCGGCCTCAAAGATTCGGCGGTACGCCAAGGCGCCTTCTTTGTAATCTTTCTTGCGCTTCACGAATGCCGGTGGATCTACAACGACGACATCCCAACGGCGGCGCTCGGCCCGCGCCGCGCGCAGATACTCGAATGCATCCGATACGTGCGCACGCACCTTGCCATCCAAACCATTGGCGGCAGCATTGGCGCGCACTGCGTCCACAGCACGCGCGGAACTGTCGACGCAGTCGGCTTCGGTCGCGCCATCAGCCACAGCACGCAAACCCCAGCCGCCCGCAAAGCTGAAAAGATCGAGCACGGTGGCGTCCTTCAACCACGGGGCCAATCGGTCTCGGTTGCTGCGTTGGTCATAGAACCAACCCGTCTTTTGTCCTTCCAGCACATCGGCGCGGAAACGCAGCACCCCTTCGCGAACTTCCACCGGGCCGTCGATGGGCATGCCCTCAACGCGCACTTCGTCGGCCAAACCTTCGGCCGCACGCGCACTGCTGTCGTTTTTCCAAACAATGCTGCGCGGCTTCAACACTTTATCGACGGCTGCACTGATTTCACCTTGCAGCCGGTCCATGCCGGCGGTGGTGGCCTGAGCCACGACGACATCGCCAAAGCGATCCACCGTAAGCCCCGGCACCCCATCCGACTCGCCAAACAGAAGGCGGTAGTAGGGCGCGTCGTAGCGCTTCTCGCGCAATGCCAAGGCCACGTTCAATCGGTGCACAAACAAAGAGCGATCCAACGCGTGCCCGCTTCGATCCACCAAACGCGCCGCAATCAAGGTATTCGGATGCGCATAGCCGCTACCGAGCTCCTTGCCTGAGGCATCCAGCACCTTGACCGCCTGTCCAGGCTGCAAGGCAGTGAGCGGAGTGCGCTCGACATCAACTTCATTACTGAAAACCCACAGATGACCGGCGCGAAGACGACGCTCCTCACCTTTACGAAGAATCAGCGGCACAAAACCGGTCACGGGGCCATCCTTTTGCGCTCTTGCGCTTTCTTGTGGCGATGGCGGGCCAGCATGTTCAAGCCTTCCACCAAGCCCGAGAAGGCCATCGCGAAGTACAGGAAGCCGCGGGGAATATGGAATCCGAACCCGTCGGCCACCAAGGCTGCGCCAACGAGAATGAGGAAGGTCAGCGCCAACATCTTCACCGTCGGATGATGGTCAATGAAATCGCCGATCGCATTCGAGGCGAAGATCATCACCATCACGGCAAGAATAATCGCGGCCACCATGATGCCGGTCTGATCGGCAGGCACCATGCCTACCGCGGTAATCACCGAATCAAGCGAGAACACGATATCGATGACTGCGATTTGGGCGATGACCCAGCCAAATACCGCAGACGGCTTGGTGTCGATGCTCTCGTCGTCACCAGCACCTTCCACCGAATCGTGAATCTCCATCGTGCCCTTCACCAGCAGAAACAATCCGCCGGAAATCAGCACGATGTCGCGCAGCGAGAAGCCTTGGCCAAACACCGTGAACAGAGGCTCCTTCATTCCCGCAAGGAAGGCCAAGGTCAGCAACAGCATGATGCGGGTTACGCAGGCCAGAGCGAGGCCGAACTTCCGCGCACGCGGGCGCTGCTCCGGTGGCAGCTTGCTCACTGCAATGGAAATGAACACCAAATTGTCGACGCCGAGAACAATCTCCAACGTGGCTAGCGTCAGCAGCGCAATCCAAAGCTCGGGGCTGCTCAGAAATTCAATCATTGGATCTCACGAGGCATCAGAAGCAAAAAAGCGGGGCAGCAGAATCAGGCCCCAGCACATCAACACATTCATGTCGCAAAGAAACACGGCAGCGGAGCCCATGTCCTTGGCACGCTTGGCCAATTCATGCCACTCGCTGCCAAAGCGGTCGACGACCGCTTCGAGCGCCGAATTCAGCACTTCCACAATCAGCACCAGCATCAAACTGCCCAACAAAATGGCGCGCTCGACCCCGTTTTCGCCCAGCCAAAAGCCGAGAGGCGCCAGCACCACGAAGAGGTAAACCTCCAGGCGAAACGAGGACTCCAGTCGCCACGCGGCGGCCAGCCCCTGGAGGGACCACGTCATGGCCCGCCACACCTGAAAAGGCGTGCGCGGTGCGTGGCTGTCGGTGCTATCGGCCATTCCGGCATCAAGGTCAGATGAAAGCGCGCCAGTGTGCCACAGCCCCGCGCCCTCACCGCCCACGACGTCTGGCACTGACAGCGGCTTAACCCGTGTTTGGCATGATGCCCACCGCCACCACCCCCAATGTAAGGAAGCACCGTGTTCGATCCAGAGCGTCTGCTGAAGCAAGTGATGAATCAGGCCCTTTCCGGCTCTCTGGGCGGCAAGCAGCGCCGCCACAAGCAAAGTTATGGAAGCAGCGGCTTAGGCGGGCTGCTTGGCGGCTCTTCCAGCGGCTCCTCCGGCGGTCTGGGCAGCCTGCTCGGCGGCGTCATGGGCGGCGGCAGCGGTCGCAGCAGCGGCGGCATGTCCACGGCTACGAAGGCCAAGATCGGCCTCGGCGCACTGGGCTTGGCCATCGCCGCGTACGACCATTACAAGAATTCATCAGCACCTGCGACCCCTTCCGCGGGCGCTCCCCCGCCGCCTCCGCCGCAAGCCGCATCCGCTCCGCCTCCGCCGCCTCCGGTAGCCGGCGCACAGCAGCCGCCTGTTGCGCAGGCAGAAGAAGCCATGCATCTCTTGCGCGCCATGGTTTGCGCCGCCAATGCCGACGGCCTGATCGACGCCGATGAGCGCCAGCGCATCATCGGTAGCGCGCGCGACGCAGGCTTGGATGCCGAAGACATTGCTGCACTGGAAGGTGAGCTGGCCGCACCGCTCAGCTTGGCCCAGCTTCTGGCGCGCACCCGGCCCGCGCAACGCGAGCAGGTCTATGTCGCATCGGTGATCGCCATCGGCCGCGACACCGATATTGAAGTGCGCTATCTCAACGACCTCGCCCGCGGGCTGGGGATCGACGAACCTGCGCGCGAGCAATTGCACACCCAACTCGGCCTCTAACGTTCTACCCCCACTTTCCCCCGGAGATTCGCTATGCACCAGTGGTACTTGAGCTACAACGGCCAACAGATGGGCCCCTTGGACACCGCAGCCGCACAGGCTCACGCCGCGCGCAATCCTGGCGGACACTGCTGGCGTGCGGGCTACGCCGAGTGGGTGCCGATTGCCTCTTGCGCCGAGCTTCGCACCGAGTCTGTTGCCGGCAACGTCATGTCACCGCCTCCGCCCGCGTTCAGCGGTGGCACGCGTTCCGATGTCATCGACTACAAGATCTACGGCGAAGACATGCAGTTCGTCGAGATCGAACTCGACCCCGGTGAATCCGCCATCGCTGAAGCCGGCGCGATGATGTACAAGGACGCGGTCGTCAACATGGAAACCGTGTTCGGCGACGGCAAGGCCAGCGGCGGCAGCTTCATGGACAAACTCGTCGGCGCGGGCAAGCGCGTCGTGACCGGCGAGTCGTTGTTCACCACCGTGTTCAGTCATGCAGGCGCAAGCGGCAAGGCGCGCGTCGCCTTCGCGGCGCCCTACCCCGGCACCATCGTGCCGATGACGCTCTCGAACTACGGCGGCCGCATCATCTGCCAGAAGGACAGCTTTCTTGCCGCCGCGCGCGGCGTGTCGATCGGCCTGCACTTCCAGCGCAAAGTGATGACGGCGCTGTTCGGCGGCGAAGGCTTCATCATGCAAAAGCTCGAAGGCGACGGCCTTGTCTTCGTGCACGCAGGCGGCACCATCATGGAGCGGCAGCTGGCACCGGGCGAGCGCCTCGATGTCGATACCGGCTGCGTGGTGGCTTACACCGACGGCGTCAACTTCGACATCAAGTCGGTGGGTTCGGTGAAGTCGATGCTGTTCGGTGGCGAAGGCGTGTTCATGGCCACGCTCACCGGCCCAGGCAAGGTGTGGATCCAGTCGCTGCCGTTCTCGCGTCTGGCGGGTCGCATGATGCAGGCGGCGATGAAGCCGGGCCGCGACGAAGGTTCTGTGCTCGGCGGTTTGGGCACCATCTTGGGCGGCGATCGGAGCTTCTAACGCCTCGTTTCTGATGCCACGACCACAAAAAAGCGCCGGCAAAAACCGGCGCTTTTTCTTTGCTCAATGAATTGGAAACTCAGCTCGCGATGTAGCTCTGCAGCTGGCTGATTTCGTTTTGCTGGTCGGCAATCACGGTCTTCAGCAAATCACCGATCGAAATCACGCCCATTACGGTGCCGTGTTCCACCACGGGCAAATGCCGGAATCGGTGATCACTCATCAACTGCATGCACTCACGCGCACGATGTTCCGGCGTGACCGTTTGCACGGGGCTGGTCATGATGTCGCGCACCGGCGTCGTCGCTGAACTACGGCCCTGAAGCACCACTTTTCGTGCGTAATCGCGCTCGGTGAAGATACCCACGAGATTGCCGTGCTCCATCACCATCACCGCACCCACACTGGTTTCAGCCATGCGACGCAGCGCGTCGAGCACAGGCTCATCAGGGCCCACGGTAACGAGCGGGGTGTCTTTGCCATCAAGGATCTGCCTAACACTGCGCATCGCGGCCTCCGTGGGTGATCGACCGTTCGATAATACGCCGGGAAGCGTGGGGCTCAAGTCGGGCGCAAGGCGCCCCGCCCTTCGCCCCACAGAACCTTCACGGTCGCGGCCGACCGGGCGTACCGCAGCAGTCATCCAAATAAGACGCACCGCCCAGATTGCCAGCTTGGCGTTGAATCCACGTCGCACGCCGCTGCACATAAGGCCCCGGCGCGCGTGCGCTATAGCGCTTTGGATTAGGCAACACCGCCGCCAAGCGGGCACTTTCGGCCGCGCTTAAGCCAGCGGCCGACTTCCCGAAGAATTGGCGAGCTCCGGCCTGGGCGCCATACACGCCATCACCCAACTCGGCCACGTTGGCGTACACCTCGAGAATCCGCTGCTTCGGCCAGAGCATTTCAATCAGCACCGTGTACCAAACCTCTAAGCCCTTTCGCAGCCAGCTCCTGCCGCTCCACAGAAACAAATTTTTGGCGACCTGCTGGCTGATGGTGCTGGCGCCTCTCACGGGCTTCCCGCGTGCGTTGTTGTCCAAGGCCTTATCGATGGCCGCCAAATCGAAGCCATGATGATTCGGGAAGTTCTGATCTTCCGCCGCCACCAGCGCAATCGGCAGATGGGGCGAAAGTTCGTCCCAGTCGCGCCAGTCGTAATGCAGCGCGAAGTCGTCCTTGGCTTCCCAAAGGGCATCCCACTGGCGGGCCAGCATGAAGGCTGTGGTCGGTGGGTCGATAAACCGGAGCGCCAGTACCTGCAACACGGTGATGCCCACAAAAATCAAAGGCGGAAGCCAAATCCAGCGAAGCCAGCGTCGTTGCGCCTTGCGTCGAGCGCCGCTCATCGATGGGACGCCTTGCGCGTTACCATGCCGCCTCCTTTTCTCTAGGACCACAGCGTGGCGTTCCCGCGCCCTGCTGTCCACGCTCCCATGGCATCCAACGACACCCTGACCCGCTTCCTTATCGAGAACACCGACGTCCGCGGCGTCCTGGTGAGCCTCGATGCCGCTTGGCAACACATCCGCGAACGGGCCGAGTACCCGCAAGCCGTCGCCAGCCTTCTGGGGGAAGCCGTCGCCGCCTCGGCCCTGTTCTGCGGCCACGTCAAGGTCGAAGGGCGCTTGAGCCTGCAGTTGCGCGGCACCGGCGCGCTACGCACGCTCTTTGCCGAATGCGCATCGGCAGGCACCGTGCGCGGCTTGGCGCGCTTCGAAGAGCCGCTGCCCTCGTCGCTCACACCGCAGGCCTTCGGTGAAGGGTCAATGCTCGCTATCACCATCGAAACCATGCCGCCTGGCGCCCGCGAAATGCAGCGCTACCAAGGCTTGGTCGGCTTGGATTCGCCATCGCTTTCCGCGGCACTCACCGAGTACTTCCGCCAATCCGAGCAGCTGCCCACTGTGTTGCTTCTGGCCGCCAACGAACAACGCGCCGCCGGTCTTTTCCTGCAGCTTCTGCCTCAGGCCAATCTGGGCGGCGATGGCTGGACCCGCGTGCAGGCGCTCTTCGACACCCTCGGCCGTGAGGAACTTCTGGCAGGGCCGGACACCGACTTGCTGTGGCGGCTCTTTCACGAAGACGGCGTGCGCCTGCTGGGCGAGCAGCCGCTCAGCTTCCACTGTTCATGCTCGAAAACGCGCGTGGAAGACATGCTGCGCGGCCTGGGCGAAACCGAGGCATTGGCGGCGGTCGAATCGGGCGAAAGCGGCGAAGCGGTCATCCATTGCGAATTCTGCGGGCAGGACTACCGATTTTCCGCCCCCCACATCCGAGACCTGTTCGTTCCAAAGCAAGCGCCCCTAGCGCCCGAGCCGCCCGGTCTGCACTAAGCAGAAACGCAGTCCCAGCCCAGAAACGTGACTGGGGCTTTGGTTAAAAGCGCGTAAAGTGGTACGCTCGTGCCTTCGTGGAACTTCCGCGATCCTTGGCCGTCACAGAATTCGACATGCGCACTGCCCTCGCCATCGCTCTTGCCGCTGCCCTCGCGCTTCCCAGCGCGGGCGTGTTTGCGCAGGCGAATGCGGCGGGCACGGGTGCTGAGGGTTCCTCCACGCCGATCCCGGTCTGGAACAGCCAAAGCGGCAAGTTGGAAGCAGTGCTCTGGGTCGACACGTCCACCCTGTCGTCTGCAGAAGCCTCTCTCGGCAGCCCGCGCACCAGTGCTCTAGGCGCGCGTTGGCGGAATGAGGCGGGCTCACTGTCTGCCGGCTTATCGGCCCAGCTTGAGCCGCAGTTTGGCCTGCTCTGTGGCAATCAGGCGGGCGCAGTCGACCGCTTGGGCGACAACTGCCTCGTGACCCAACTGGGCCGCCCAGCCGCACCCACCTCGGGCGCATTGAGCGCACAGGCCAGCACGCGCATCGGTCGCTCCGAATGGACAGGCTTGGCTTCAAGCCGCCGCGCTTCGGCCGACAACCTTCTTCCGGGCACCTCAGTGTCCATGCTGATGCCCGAGTTGCTGCCCTTGGCGCCGCTTTCGGGCATGGCCGTTGAGCAGAACGATCTCGGCATCGTCGGCGAGCTGAAGCTCGGCCAGCAAGGCTGGATTCGCGTGGGTGGCAGCGTCGCCCGCGCGCGCTTGCTGCCTGCGTCGAGCGTCTTGCCTGGCAGCGTTGCACCGCGCTGGAACAGCCAGACCTTGAGCTTGGGCGGCGGCTACGGAGCCCTCGGTGGCGAAGTGGTGGGCCGCGTTGTTCGCGTCCCCGGTGAAACCGAAAGCTACAGCACGCTAGGCCTCGGCCTGACGTGGCGCACGCCTTGGGCCGGCCGACTGACCGTTGGCGCACAGAATCTGATGAGCGCGGGAGAGAACCCCGTGGTTCGCGCGACGAAAGAACAGGTCGATCCGCGTACCGAGGGGCGTGTGCCCTACGTGCGGTATCAGCAGGATCTGTAAGCGCTCAGAGCACGCCACCAAAATCTGACGTCGTCTTTCACGCCCCGCACTGTCGGGGCGTTTGCATTGGTGCGGTCGCGATGCAGAACCCTTGGCACGTAGCAGCCAACACGCCGAGCACCAAGGCGCTGCAACTTGCGTTCAGAAGCGTTTTCGTCCCCACAAAAAAAACCGCGGCCCCGAAGGGCCGCGGTCAAATCAGACACTGATCAGTGGATTGATCAGAAATCCTGACGGTACGAGGCGAACCAGAACGCGCCACCCGGCAGGTCGTAACCCGCGTCGAAGTTGTGCGCGAAGCTCGTCAACGTGATCGGCGGTTCCTTGCCGAAGATGTTGCGTGCACCCACCTGCAGCGACGCGTCCCACGGCGCACGCCACGTGGCGCTGATGTCGTGGTACGTGGTGAAGCCCAGGAAGTTCGGCGTCGACGGGGTGAGCGAGCAGTTGACGATATTGCCGCCGCAACCGCCGTCGCCCCCGAAGTAGTTGTCTACGTCTTCAAGGCGATCCATGGCACGAACATTCCACGTGACGGTGAAGTCACCCTTGGTCCAGTCGGTGCTCAAGTTGTGACGCCATTCCCAGTTCGGCGAACCATCGTAGAAGCCGGTCGAATCGCCAGCCGGGCTACCCGCGATCGAGATGAACGAGGCCTTGCGGATGTACGTGGTGTCGAACTTGGTGCGGATTGAACCCCAGTCACCCATGTCGTAGCGGTAAGCGACGCCCAAGTCGACGCCCGAAGTGTCGGTCGAAGACAAGTTGAGCGAGGTCTGAAGCACCGCCGAGATCTGGCCACCCGGAACACGCTGGACGCGTGGGCAGTAGAACGCGGGGTCGTAGCCGATCGTCGCCGGGTTGTAGCAGCGGTTAATCGTGTTGTTCGACGACACGCCAGCGATGGCGTCTGACAAACGGATGCGCCAGTAGTCCATCGTAATGTCGAGGTTCTCGACGAACTCCGGGCTCCACACCACGCCGGCCGTGAAGTTCTCACCTGACTCCGGACGGAGATTCGGGTTACCACCCACCAATGCACGGACTTGAGCATTCGGCTGCGGCGAACCGCCCGCCGGCACACCAGCGGCCAAGCAAGCAGCCTGGGTTGCAGGCGACTGCGAACCGATCAAGCTGGTGCGGCAGATGTCCGTCGTCGACGGGAAGCTTTCACCCGAACCGCGATACAGATCAAACGCGGATGGTGCACGGAAGGTCTCGCCGTAAGACGCGCGGACCAGCAACTGCTCGAGCGGCTTCCAACGCACACCCAGCTTACGGGTCAGCGGCGAGCCGGGATCGTTCGAGACGGTGCCGGTACCCACGAGACCCGAGGACGAGTAATCCGACTTACGTGCAGCAAACGAGAGTTCCAACTCTTGGGCGAAAGCAACATCGCTCAACAACGGGACGATGAACTCAGCGAACAGCTCCGACACTTCAACTTCACCGACTGTGGCTTCGGAGAAGTTGTCCGACGAGCCGCCAGAGGCAACCAAAGTATCAGGCTGGCTGAACACGGAATCGCGACGGTACTCAAAGCCTGCCGCGAAACCGGACATGCCACCCGGCACCTCGAACATGTCGCCAGTGATCAAGCCGTTGTAGTTCACCGAGGTGTTGCCCTGCGTCGCCACCTGGGTGTAGCCCACGTAGTTGAGCATGGCGGCAACGTCAGCCTGCGTGATCACGCGGCCAGCCGGTGCGCCCGGGATCGGAGCGCCGAGACCCAAGGTCGGGCCACCGAAGATGTTGAACGGCACGCAACCCTGGATGCGGGTAGCGAACGTCGCGCCGCAGAACAGCTGGCCCGAGGCTGCGTCGTAACCCGACTGGCCCAGAGCGTTGCGCAGATTGAACAAGTTGACGTAGCCGGTGCCCTTGCGATCGTACTGACCGTCGTTACGCGCTGCGGTCAGTTCCCAGTTGAAGAAGCGATCGCCCAGCTCGAAGTTGCCTTCCAAGCCGGTCTGCACAGAGAAGATATCGAAGTCATAGGACGGACGACGCGGGCCCAGCGGCTGCATGCGGTAGCCGATCGAGTTGATCTGCACACCGAACGGGTTGTAGATCATGTTGGACGCGGTGGGGATGGCCCACTGCGGGCCGTTGGCGCCGTTGGTGTTGATGCTGAGCGGCACTTCGGCCAACTGCTGCACCGAGGTGCGCTTGGTGTAGCTGGTGCGCACGAACGCGGTCAGGTTTTCCGTCAGGTCGAAACGACCATAAGCGAACAAGTTGCTGCGCTTGGCCGGCTGCTGCAGGTAGTTTACCGGCGCAAAGTTGTAGCGAAGGGTGTTGCTGAACGGAATGAAGTCTGCCGCGGTGATGCCGTCAGCCAAATTGGCCGTCGGGTTCAGGCTGCGCGAGCCCACGCCGGGCACCACGATGTTGCCAAACAGGTTGAAGCCCGAGCCGCAGAAACCAGCAACCGGGTCGGTCGGACGCGTGGCGAGCAAGGTGTCGCAACCGAATTCCGGCTGCTGCGAAATGAAGCGATTACGGGCAAAGATCGGATCCTGATCCGAGTAGCTGGCCGAGATGACGGCGCTGGAGCGCTCGCCAGTGGCGCCGATGGTCGCGTCAAACGCGGTACGCGTGCCGTCGCCCTTCGATGCCTGACCGAAGTACGCACCGGCCTGGGCACCGTCGTAATCCTTACGGGTGATCAAGTTGATCACGCCGGCGATGGCGTCGGAGCCGTAAATGGCCGAGGCGCCGTCCTTCAGAACGTCAATACGCTCAATGATGGCGAGCGGGATGGTCGACAGGTCGACGGTACCGTCGATGTCGGTGACCCAGCGCTTGCCGTCTACGAGGATCAGGGTGCGTTCGGCGCCGAGGCCACGCAGCGAAACCTGCTGCGAACCATCGCTGCCGTTGGTCTGCGTGGTGACGGTGCTGAGACCCGAGCCGTCGGAGGAAGTGATGTTGTTCAGCACTTCGTAAACGTTGTTGAGACCAGTCTTGGCGATGTCGGCGCGGGTAATGACCTGCACCGGCTGAGTCGTCTCGATGTTGGCGCTACGGATCAACGAACCCGTAACTTCAACGCGATCGAGGGTCTTGGCCTCTTCTTCCTGAGCCTGGTCCTGCGCGAAGGCGGGAGCCGCCAGCACGGACGCGGCGCCGGCAAACAGCGCGAAACGAATCGCGCCGGACAGCTGCTTGATATTCGACATTAATTTCTCTCCAACGATCTGTGGGACTCGAGGGTCCAGTGGACGCCGACGGAGCCGGGTGGGCCGGACCGCGAGCTAGCCGAGCATAACGCAATATTTACGGCGAGCAAATGTGCCCTGAACGCGAAGGCGGCGTGAGGTTGCAGATTTAACGAGAAGCTGGGCCGGAGCCGGGTGGCGTGATCGGCGTCACGGCTTCAGGTGGGGCTGGAACGCGGGTTGTGAGAACCGTCAAGCCCCCCGCGAAAGAACCCATCCGCACCCGTCCTACCCCCTCGCCGATGCGGACCGAGCCGTCTGGCTGCTGCACTGCGTCAGGCGGCAGCGCGATCTTTCCCGTCGCTGCAGCAAGCTTCAACGTGACTGGGGCACCCGCTGCAAGATCCAAGATCAGGTCGCCACGAAGACTCTCCAACTGCACATCGGCATTCTGCAGTGTGTCGATTCGCGCCGTGATGGCACCCGAGACCGTCTCCACTTTCGCGGCGGCTGGCGCAGCCAAGTTCAGTTCAACAGAGCCCGACAAGGTTTGCACGGATAGCCTCGATGGTCCCTGCGCCGCACGCAGCACGACCGCGCCGGAAAGGGTGCTGACGCGTGCCCCTGCGTTGCTGAGATCGGCTTCAATGCGGCCTGCTCGCGAGTCGGCAGCCACCGAGCCCGCGACGGACGCCAAGCGAATGTCGCCATTGCCACCAGACACCACTAAACCCGCCGCCCCCACACCTTCTACGTCGACTGACGCGTCGCCGACGGAGAGAACGAGGCGCACGCCTGCGGGCACCGTGAGGCGCACCTCAGCATCGCGCGGTCGAAGGCGCGTGCTGTCATCGATGATCAAGGCGAGGCCGCGCTCATTCCCACGCCAGCGAAGCGCCTGCGCTGGAGCGAGGTCAGCTTCCACAAGCACTTTCGGCTCCTGCCCTGCTCGGACCACAAGGCGGCCAGCCTCCATTCGCAGACGAAGTTCGCCATCGGGCAGAACATCACGTTGGTCGCTGACTGGCGCGCCCCAAGCCGCCGAGAACGGCAGGCTCAAGAGCAGCATGAGGAGAGAGGCCAACGGCGCGCGCATGCGGCCATCCCACCACATGCAGCTCAGGCCGCCAAGCGCTGCCGAAAGGACGCTGCCGCAATCTGGACAGTGCGGGCGTGGATGTCGACGATGTCGTCCACCTCGGGCGCATAGCCACCGGCCATCGCCACCGCAACCGGAAGCCCGAGCCGCGCGCACGTTGAAAGCACGTACCGATCGCGTTCTGCCAACCCTGCTTTGGTCAAGGCGAGTTGGCCGAGGCGATCGCCCTCGAAAGGGTCCGCTCCAGCGAGATAGATCACCGCTGCCGGCTGCGCTGCATTCACAGCGCGTGGCAAATGTTGTGCAAGCAGATCGAGGTAACGCGCGTCACTGGTGCCCGGCGGCAAGGGCACATCCAAATCGGAAGCCGGCTTGATCGCCGGATAGTTCTTCGCGTCGTGCATCGAGAACGCGAACAGCGTGTCATCGTTCGCCACGAGTTCTGCAGTGCCGTTACCGTGGTGCACATCCAAGTCGACGATCAGTACACGGCTTGCGATGCCTTCGGCTTGGGCGTGCCGCGCGGCGACGACCGCATCGTTGAAAATGCAGTAGCCGCCGCCGCGATCAAACCCAGCGTGATGCGTGCCGCCCGCTAGATTCACCGCCACACCACCCTCGGTCATCGCACTTGTGAGCGCAGCGATGGTCCCGCCAACGGTGCGACGCGCGCGCTTGGCCATCGCTTCGGACCAAGGGAAACCGATTCGGCGCTGCTCCTGCGGGCTGAGCGTTCCGCGCCGTACGCGCTCGATGTAGTCGGGACAATGCACACGCCGCAGGGCTTCGTCGCTGGCCGACACCGGATCGTGCAGCGTCACGCCCCAACGCCCGGCGTGGTCACGCACGCGCTCGTACAAGCGGCGGTACTTCGCCATCGGGAAGGCATGGCCTTCCGGCAAGGGCAACTCGAAGGTCGGGCAGAAGAAGGCCTTCATGGCGAGGCCTGCCTGCCACGACGCGCGTCCGCTCTCCGCGAACTCGGGGCTGTCCTGCCCCGAGTCGCGCGCTCGGCGTCCTGCCTCGCTTGCGCTGGACGCCGCGTCGCGGCGTCGCGGCCCACTAGGCCGCGGCCTTCTTCGCCTCGGCTTCGAGGGCGGCCGCCACGCGCTGACGCTCGGCCTCAAGAGCCGCCGGCAGGCGCGGGCCGAACTCGGCGAGGTACTCGCCGATCGAAGCCATCTCGGCCTTCCAGCCGTCGCGGTCGTAGCCGAACAGGACGTCGCGGGCCTCGTCGCTGAGCTTCAAGCCGTCGAGGTTCATGTCCTCGCGTTTCGGGAACAGGCCCACCGGCGTCTCCACCGCGGAGGCCTTGCCCTCGCAGCGCTTCAGCATCCACTCGAGCACGCGCAGGTTGTCGCCGAAGCCCGGCCACAGGAACTTGCCGTCGCTGCCCTTGCGGAACCAGTTGACGTGGAAGACCTTCGGCAGCTTGTCGGCCTTGGCGCCGAAGCTGAGCCAGTGGCTGAAGTAGTCGGCGAAGTTGTAGCCGCAGAAGGGCTTCATCGCCATCGAGTCGCGGCGCACCACACCGACCGCACCGGTGGCGGCGGCGGTCGTCTCCGAGGCCATGCCGGCACCGACCAGCACGCCATGCGTCCAGTCGCGGGCTTCGAACACCAGCGGCACCAGCGAGGCGCGACGGCCACCGAAGACGATGGCCGAGATCGGCACGCCCTGCGGGTCTTCGGCCTTCGGCGAGTACGACGGGCACTGCTTGGCCGACACGGTGAAGCGCGCGTTCGCGTGCGCGGCAGGACCTCGCGCGGCATCGAAAGGCTGGCCCTTCCAATCCGTCACGGGCGCGCCGGTTTCAAGGCCTTCCCACCACGGCTGGTTGTCGGCGGTCACGCCGACATTGGTGAAGATGGCATCGCGGTTGAGCATGGCCAGCGCGTTCGGGTTGCTCTTCGCCCCCGTGCCCGGGGCCACGCCGAAGTAGCCGGCTTCCGGGTTGATGGCGTAGAGGCGGCCATCGGCGCCGGGACGCATCCAGCAGATGTCGTCGCCGACCGTCCAGACCTTCCAACCCTTCTCGCGATAGCCCTGCGGCGGGATCAGCATCGCGAGGTTGGTCTTGCCGCAGGCACTCGGAAAAGCGGCAGCGACGTAATGCGTTTCGCCCTGCGGGTTCTCGATGCCGACGATGAGCATGTGCTCGGCCATCCAGCCTTCCGTGCGGGCCTGGTAGCTGGCGATGCGCAGCGCATGGCACTTCTTGCCGAGCAGCGCGGTGCCGCCGTAGCCCGAGCCGAAGCTCTTGATCGCGAGTTCTTCCGGGAAATGCATGATGAAGCGGCGATCCGGGTCGAGCTCGCCCGTCGAGTGCAGGCCGCGCACGAACGAACCCTCGCGCTCGATGCGCGCGAGC
>JAIXVL010000281.1 GCA_027483045.1 Lysobacteraceae bacterium | reverse complement strand
GTGGGTGCGCGGCTGAGCAACCTGCTGGAAGCGCTGCTGGAACAACTGCCCGCGTCCACTGCGGGCGAAGACGGCCCGTCTTACAGCCTGATGCCCCACCCGCCCCGCGCCGAATCGCCCCCGATGGGCTTTTGGCGGCGCTGGGTGACCGACGCGAAAGCCAGCACATCGGTCGAAGCGGCGCCGAACGGGCGTGAGAACACAACTTTTGGTACACAAGAGAACGGCCCTCTGGGGTCTAGACTGTGGGATTACAACGAAGGCAATGGAACGCTGCTCATGACCGCCTCTTTGCGGCTTTACCTGCTTACCGATGAATCTCCGGAAGCCGAAGCGCTCGGCGCTCAGCTGCGTGCGGCCAACTTCGAAGTCGATGCGCTGACCGAAATCGACGAGCTGGTTGAACTCTCGGGTGCGCTGCCTGCCGACGTCGTACTGATCGACCGCATGCACGCGCCTGCCATCGAAATCATTGGCGACGCGATGAAGGCGGTGCGCGCCCGCGCCAACCAGCCCGTGCGCATGGCGCTGATTTCGGAAACCGACGATGTCATGGCGCGCCTCTCGGCACGCCGAGCGGGTGTGGATGCGGTCTTGGTCAAGCCTCACGGCGGCGCTGATGTGGCGCGGCGCCTGCGCGATCTGTTCAGCACTGCCGAGCCGTCGTTCCGCGTGCTGATCGTGGAAGACGATCGGGCGCAAGCGTTGTTTGCGGAAGGCATTCTGCGTAATGCCGGCATGGACACGCGCATCGTGCTGGATGCTTTGGATGTACTGCCTACGCTGGAAAACTTCCATCCGGACATGATCCTGATGGACTTCCATATGCCGGTGGCCAATGGCATCGAACTCACCGCGCTGATCCGCGAGCGCGAGGAATATGCCCACACGCCCATCGTGTTCCTGACCGGCGAACAAGATCTGGAAGTGCGCTTCAACGCGCTCGATGCCGGTGGCGATGACTTCCTCACGAAGCCCATTCGCCCCAAACACCTCATCGCCAGTGTGCAAGGGCGCGTTCGTCGTTTCCGCGATGTGCAGCAGATGCGGGACCGCGAGTCCGACGCCGCGCCTGCTCTGGCCAGCGTGGATTCGGGCATCGTTGAGCGTGGCCGCATGATGGCGCGCATCGACCAGCTCATCACCGAAGGCCGCGGTCGTGGCGGCATCGTGTTTCTGGAAATGGAGACCATTGCCAAGCTGCGCGAGCGCTTGGGCTTGGGTCAGTTCGAGCGCCTCCACATGGAAGCACTCGATCTGCTGTCGCCTTTGGCCAGCGATCGCATGCTGTGCCGTTTCGCCGATGGCGGATTCTTGGTGCTCGACGCCAGCTTGGATGCCGAAGGCTTGCTGATGCTCGGCGTGCAATTGCGCGAAGCCTTAGCCGCGCATTCCTTCACGCTTGGCGACCAGAGCGTCGTGACACCCGCCGTTGCCGGTGTCGCGCCTTTGCTGGCCGAATTCAACGACGCGGGTGCCTTGCTCAACGCTGTGGAGAAAGTGGCGCACGGCGCGCGTGCCCGCCCCGATCGCATCGACCTCTATCGCCCCTTGGCGGCAGAAGAGGTGCAACGCCAGACCGCACTGATCGACGACATGCGCTTGGCGATGGCACAGGGCCGACTGTCGCTGCTGTACCAACCCATCGTCGCCGTTGCGGGTGGAGAAGAAAGCCGCTACCAGACTTTGCTTCGCCTCGACACGAGCGCTGGCTTGCGCATGACCGCCGCCGAAGTGATTCCTGCGGCCGAGCGCTCCGGTTTCATTGTTGAGATTGATCGCTGGGTCTTGCGCGAAGCCATTGCTCGCGTGGCCGGTGCGCGCGCCAACGGCGGCAGCATGATGCTGTTTGTGACCCAGTCGCCTTACACGCTGGCACACGGCGGCCAAGCCGAATGGCTGCGCAATGAACTGCGCGCGCTCGATGTTCCGGGCAGCGCACTGGTTCTTGAAATGCGCCTCGAAGATGCAGGCGTGCACACAGGAACGCTGCGCGAGTTCTGCTCGGCCATGGTGGCTGACGGTGTGCAGTTCTGCCTGTCGCAATTCGAGCCGGGCCCCGAAGTGGAATCGCTGCTCGAACAGCTGCCCTTGTCGCTGATCAAGCTGGCACGCAAGTACTCCACGGGCGCACTCAGCAGTGCCGTGCGCGACGAGCTCAAGGTCATCATCGATCGCGTGCATCGCCGCAGCATCGAAGTCATCGGGCATGGCGTGGAAGATCCGCAAGCGGCAGCGACGTTGTGGATGAGTGGCGTCGATTTTGTGCAAGGCAATCTGGTGCAGCAGGCCGGCAACGTGCTCGATTTCGATTTCAACCAGGCGATCCTGTAAATGCTGCCGCCTCGCCTTCCCAATCGATTGGTGGCTGGCTGGTTGCTGCTGGCCGGCGCGGGCGGCCTGTTGCTGGCCCTGCTGTTGGGCGCTTTGCCAGGTGGCTTCTGGCCGGTGGTTATTGCGGCATCACTGCTGACCGCAGGCGCGGCCGTCACCGTGCCGGGCGGGTTGAAGCAGGCGCGCGAGTTGCTGGCCGAGCATCAGCGCTTGACCAGCGAGAACCAACGCATGGTCGAGACCTTGCAGCAGGAACTCGATCGTCACAAACGCCTTGAGTTGGAGCTGAAGGACGCCAAGAAGCAAACCGAAGCCGCGATGATGGCCAAGGGCGAGTTCCTCGCCACCATGAGCCACGAAATCCGTACGCCGCTGAACGGCATTCTTCCGGTCATCGATATTCTGCTCGCCGCGCGACTCACGCCCGATCAAGCCGAACTGCTGCGCACGGCGCATGGCTCGGCTAAGCAGATGCTGCGCATCGTCGACGACATCCTCGATTACTCGAAGCTCGAGGCAAACAAGGTCGATCTTGAGACGACCGGTTTCAACTTGCGCGAGCTGTCGGAATCGGTGGTGCGTTTGATGACCAAGCAGGCTGAAACCAAGGGCTTGCTGCTGCATCTCGAAATCGAGCCTGCTGTGCGTTTGGCCGTGCGCGGCGACCCCACGCGTCTGCGTCAGGTCATGACCAACCTGCTCAGCAATGCCATCAAGTTCACTGATCGCGGCCGCGTCACGCTGCGCATCCTGAAGAATGGCGAAGACCGCATGCATCACCCCTTGCGTTTCGAGGTGGTGGATACCGGCATCGGCATTGCGCCGGAAAAAGTCTCGCAACTGTTCATGGCCTTTTCGCAGGCCGACACCTCGACCACGCGCATGTACGGCGGCACAGGCTTGGGCTTGGTGATCTGCAAGCGCATCGTCAACTTGATGGACGGCAAGATTGGCGTCGACAGCAAGCCCGGCCAGGGCTCGCGCTTCTGGTTCGAAGTGCCGTTGCTGAAAGCGGTCGGCGATCTGCCAGCGGCTCGTGCCGATCTTTCGGGTGCGCGCATCTTGTTGATGACGCCGGACGCCGCACTGCGTGAGCGCTTCGGCGCGGCGTTCCAGAATTGGGGGCTGCGTGTTTCCTATGCGGGCTCGGCGCCTGAAGTGCTGCAAATGGTGCGGGCTGCAGTCAGTCGCGGCGCTGGTGGCGGCTTCGAAGCAGCACTCGTCGATCTCCGTGATGGCGCAACGGCTTCGGTGGTTTTGCATCGCGCTCTCGCGCGCTCACCAGAGCTTGAAAGCCTCAAGCTGCTGTTTCTGACAGCAGGAGAGATGCCTGCGCCCGAAGTTCTCGCGCACCGGAATGTGGCAACGCTACGTCGCGAGTCGGCAGCGCAAGACCTTAAGTCCGTGCTGTCTGGCCTGCTGGTCCCCGAGGCCGATGCGGGCAACGGCTTGGCGGCGGTGTCTCAAAGCTTCGATGCAGAGCCGGAGCTCGAGCCGATCGTTTCGCAAGCCGTTGCTGCACTTCCACAGGGCAGCAGCGTCGGCGCCTTTGCCCACGCCGCCGTTGCGCGCCGCGTGCGTGGCGACCACCGCCGCGTACCACAGCGGCATCACCCGCAGGG
>JAIXVL010000269.1 GCA_027483045.1 Lysobacteraceae bacterium | reverse complement strand
TGGAACGACCCGCGCATGCCCACGCTGCAGGGCATCCGTCGCCGCGGTGTGCCGCCGGAAGCTCTGCACTTGCTGGCCGAGCGCGTGGGCATCTCAAAGCAGAATTCGGTCATCGACTTCTCGGTGTTCGAAGGCTGCATCCGCGACACGCTCGATGCGAAGGCAGAGCGCCGCATGGCGGTGATCGACCCGCTCAAGGTGACCATCACCAATTTGCCCGAGGGCCATCGCGAGACGCTGCGCTTCTCCAATCACCCGAAAGACGAGAGCAAAGGCCAACGCGACGTGCCGTTCTCGAACGTGCTGTGGATCGAGCGCGAGGACTTCATGGAAACGCCGGTGAAGGGCTTCCATCGCCTCGTGCCCGGCGGCGAAGTGCGCCTGCGCGGCGCCGGCATCCTGAAGTGCGATGAGCTCATCAAGAATGGCGAAGCCATCGTTGAGCTGCGCTGCACGCTCGACCCGGAGAGCCGGCCCGGCATGGAAGGCGCGAACCGCAAGGTGAAGGGCACGATCCACTGGGTCTGCGCTGAATCGGGTATTGAAGCTGAAGTGCGTCTCTACGACCGGCTGTTCTCGGTGGAAAACCCGGACAACGATGAAGACGGCAAAACTTACCGCGACTACTTGAACCCGGAATCGATCCGCGTAGTGAAAGGTTACGTCGAACCCGCGGCGGCAGCACTCAGCAACGAAACCGCCGTGCAGTTCGAGCGCTTGGGCTACTTTGCCGCCGAACGCTACGACCACACCCCGGCCAAGCCGGTCTTCAATCGCACGGTCACGCTGCGCGACAGCTGGGTGACCAAGGGGGCTTGATATGCGCATCGTGGTCGCTACAGCGGTTTTGCTCGGTTCCCTCCTGCTTGCTGCCTGCGCAAGCGGACAAAGCGAGGCCAACGAGCCCATGGCAGGCGACGAAGAAGCGGCATTCACCGCAGCGCCGTTGCCTCCGAACATCCTCCCGGCACCGGCCACCGATCACTCGGGACAAGCCCTCGTCGATCAACCGGTTGCCGCGGCAAGCACCTCCGACCCTGGCGTGGTCAATACGGCCTGCACTACCGACGCAGATTGCGCGGTAAAGGATGTTGGTAATTGCTGCGGCTACTACCCCGCCTGCGTCAACAAGGACAGCCCCACCTTCCCCGAGCAGGTGAAGGCCGAATGCGCCAAGAACGACATGATGAGCACCTGCGGCTTTCGCGAGATCAGCAGCTGCGCCTGCGTCAGCGGGCGTTGCGAAGCCAGCAGCGAAGGTGAAGGCGCGGTGCGTTGATGCTCTACGTGCAGCTGCACCTCACCTTGCCGGCTTGGGTGCACGACGAGGTCGATGCCGCAGCGGACTACACCAGCGACGACGCCAAGATGGCGCTGGCCATTCGTCTATCGCGCCTGAATGTTGCACACGGCACTGGCGGGCCGTTTGGGGCCGCTGTGTTCTCGGGCACGCATCGCCTGATCGGAGTGGGCGTCAATCGCGTGGTACCGCAAAGCACCTCGATTGCGCATGCCGAGATGATGGCGTTTGCCACCAGCCAGCAGCGCATCCAACAGTTTCGATTGAATGCAGAAGGTGGCCCCGTCACCCTGGCGACGTCCTCGCAGCCGTGCTGCATGTGCTACGGCGCCAGCGTGTGGGCGGGCATTGATCGCTTGTTGATTGGTGCGCGCGCCGACGATGTGGAATCACTCGCCGGATTTGATGAAGGCCCGCTGCCTTCGGATTGGGCCGGAGAACTCGAAAAGCGCGGCATTGAAGTCCTGCGCGACCTGCGACGAGAAGAAGCCTGTACGGTACTCGCCGACTATGGCCGCAGCGGCAAGGTGTATTGACCATGAGCTCTGATGCCCTGATCGGCCTGTGCCGACCCGGTTTCGAACCCGAGTTGGCCGCTGAGTTCACCCATCAGGCGACCGAGCTTGGCCACTACGGCCACGCCATCACCGAGCGCAACACCGGCATCGTTCGTTTTGTCTGCGCAGAAGCGGCAGCGCTCGATGCAGCACTTCGCTTCGACGCATTGATTTATGCGCGGCAGAAATTGCTGTCGATTGCCGACCTTCCGAACCTTGATCCGAAAGACCGCGTCAGCCCTGTGATCGCAGCTCTGCAATCGCATGGTGGGCGATACGGCGAGTTGGTGGTGGAACACACTGACAGCGATGAAGGCCGCGAGTTTGCCGCCTTGGCGCGCGGATTTGGCAACGCCCTTCGCCCCGCGTTGCGCAAGCCAGGTTGGCTCACCGACAAAGACGATGCACGCAAGCCGCGCTTGCATGTGCTGATTCACTCGGGCACGCATTTGCGCTTGGCCACCAGCCGCGTGGGCGACAGCAGCCCGTGGCCGGGCGGCATTACCCGCCTGCGCCAGCCTCCGAACGCACCGAGTCGTTCAGCGGCAAAGCTGGATGAAGCGCTGCACACCTTGCTCACCGACGAAGAGCGCGCTGCGCTTCGGCATGAAGGCCCGAACGGTGTGTTGCGCGCTGTGGATTTGGGCGCTGCACCTGGCGGTTGGACTTGGGTGCTGCTGCGCGCGGGCCTGAAGGTCACCGCGGTCGACAACGGCCCTCTGAAGGACCCGGTGGCAGGCCACGCCATGGTCGAGCATCTGCGTGCCGACGGTTTCCGCTGGCAGCCGCCACGTCCTGTGGATTGGATGGTGTGCGACATGGTCGAGCAGCCGCGGCGTGTGGCCGAGCGCATGGCGCAGTGGTTTCGCGAAGGCTGGTGCCAGAACGCCATCTTCAACCTGAAGCTTCCGATGAAGAAACGCTGGGACGAAACGCAACTTTGCTTGGATGTGTTTCGTGCGCAGGCCGGCCCGCTTAAGGCCTTGAAGGCCAAACAGCTGTATCACGACCGCGAAGAAATCACCGTCTTTGCGAAGCGCTGAACCAGAAGACGCCACTTAAGCGCCTGCGGCATGCCCCCAAAGCAAGCGATTGAGTGGCGGAAAGTTGGCCACTCCCAACGCGGCTCCGCGCAGCATCAGAGGCAGAGGCGCGTCGTTCGAGTACACCGCATTGATGGCTTCGAAAC
>JAIXVL010000110.1 GCA_027483045.1 Lysobacteraceae bacterium | reverse complement strand
GCAATCGATCGAGGGCTCGAACGACGCCGGCGTGCGGCCGCCGGTGATGTCGTTCTGCAGCTCGTCCAGCGTGTAGCCCACCGCCAACTTGGCCGCGATCTTTGCAATCGGAAAGCCGGTGGCTTTCGACGCCAAGGCCGAGCTTCGCGACACGCGCGGATTCATCTCGATGACCACAACGCGACCGGTGGTGGCATTGATGCCGAACTGCACGTTCGAGCCGCCGGTATCCACACCAATCTTGCGCAGCACCGCGATGGAAGCATCGCGCAGGCGCTGATACTCCTTGTCGGTGAGCGTTTGCGCCGGTGCAACGGTAATCGAGTCGCCCGTATGCACACCCATCGGATCGAGGTTCTCGATCGAGCACACGATGATGCAGTTGTCCGCCTTGTCGCGAACCACTTCCATCTCGAACTCTTTCCAGCCCAGCACCGACTCTTCAACCAACACTTCTTTGGTCGGCGACAGATCGAGGCCGCGCGTAACAATCTCGACGAGTTCTTCGCGGTTGTAAGCGATGCCGCCACCCGAGCCGCCCAAAGTGAAGCTGGGTCGGATGATCGTGGGGTAACCCACGGTGGCCTGAATCTCGATAGCTTGCTCGAGCGAACGCGCCACTTGGGCCTTCGGGCATTCGAGGCCAATCTCGGCCATGGCCACGCGGAACAGTTCGCGGTCTTCAGCCATACGAATGGCTTCGCGCGAGGCGCCGATCAACTCGACGCCGTACTTGTCCAGCGTGCCGGCATCGGCCATATCCAGCGCGCAGTTCAGCGCGGTCTGGCCGCCCATCGTTGGCAACAGCGCGTCGGGTTTTTCCTTCGCGATGATGCGTTCGACGGTCGCCGGATTGATCGGCTCGATGTAGACCGCATCGGCCATTTCCGGGTCAGTCATGATCGTGGCGGGATTCGAGTTCACCAGAATCACCCGGTAACCCTCGGCCTTCAGGGCCTTACAGGCCTGTGCGCCCGAGTAGTCGAACTCGCAGGCCTGTCCGATGACGATCGGGCCGGCGCCAATAATCAGAACGCTCTTGATGTCAGTGCGCTTTGGCATCTCAACGGGCTCCCATCAAAGCGATGAAACGATCGAACAGGCCTGCCACGTCGTGCGGGCCTGGGCTGGCTTCGGGGTGACCCTGAAAGCTGAAAGCGGGTGTATCAGTGCGGGCAATGCCCTGATTACTGCCATCGAACAGCGAGCGGTGCGTCACGCGCAGGGTCGAGGGCAAGGTGGCTTCATCGACCGCAAAGCCGTGGTTCTGGCTGGTAATCATCACGCGGCCGCTGTCCAGATCGATCACGGGGTGATTGGCGCCGTGGTGACCGAACTTCATCTTCAAGGTTTGCGCGCCACTGGCCAAAGCCAGCAACTGGTGGCCGAGGCAGATGCCGAAGGTGGGCATCTTGGCGGCGACAATCTCGCGAATCGCGGCGATGGCGTAATCGCATGGTGCGGGGTCGCCGGGGCCGTTCGAAAGGAACACGCCGTCAGGCTTCATGGCCAGCACGTCTGCGGCCGGAGTCTTCGCGGGCACGACGGTGATGCGGCAGCCGCGGTCCGCCATCAGGCGAAGGATGTTGGTCTTGACGCCAAAGTCGTAGGCGACAACGTGGTACTTGCCGCTGGTTTGCGCGAAACCGCCCTGATCGAGGTCCAACGAGCCTTCGCGCCACTCATGCGCGGTTTGGGTCGTGACCACTTGCGCCAGATCCAAGCCCTTCAGGCCGGGAAACTTGCGTGCGGCTTCAATCGCCTTGTCGGCATCGATATCGCCAGCCATCAAGGCCCCGTTTTGGGCGCCGCGCTCGCGCAGATGGCGCGTGAGCTTGCGGGTGTCGATGCCGGAAATGGCCACCACACCGCGCTTGGCCAGCCACTCGGGCAGCGCCTCGCGGTTGCGCCAGTTACTCGGGCGGCGCGGCACATCGCGCACGATCAAGCCGGCGCACCACACCTTGGAGGCTTCATCGTCCTCAGGCGTGCAGCCGGTGTTGCCCACATGGGGGTAGGTCAAGGTGACCAACTGCCGGGCGTAGGAGGGGTCCGTCAGGACTTCCTGATAGCCGGTCAGTGCGGTGTTAAACACGACTTCGCCGACAGAAAGTCCGGGCGCGCCGACAGAAATACCCTCGAACAATGTTCCGTCTTCGAGAGCAAGCAGGGCTGGTTGGGTCACAGTGCTCGCCTTGTGATGGTGAGACTCGCGCGGCGTGCGCTTCCCTAGCACCTACCGCAGGGTAGGCGCCAAAAGAGTGGAGTCAGGCGAGGCGGAATTCTAGCCGCGAAGGGCCTCAGGCGCCAGCAAAAGAATGACTGGCAACCCAATCACGCATCGTGTAGCCGCCCGCCGGCTGCCTAGCCAACCACTCACCCACGGCCAGCGCACCTCGGGCGAAGATCTCGCGCCGCGTCGCGCGGTGCGCCAGTTCGACGCGCTCGCCCTGCCCGGCAAACTGCAGCCAATGCTCGCCCACGATGTCACCGGCGCGCAGGCTGGCGTAGTGCGGCTCGGCGCCGCCCCTCTGAGCGGCTTCGCCCAACAGGATCGCGGTGCCCGAAGGCGCATCTTTTTTGTGGATGTGGTGGCTTTCGACAATGTCCAAATCCCAGCCTGGCAGGGCACGCGCGGCGCGTTCCACCAGATCGGCCAAGACAGCCACGCCAAGGCTGAAGTTCGCCGACCAAAGCACGGGGATGTGCACCGACGCGGACTCCAGTGCCGAGCGTTGCTCGTCCGACAGGCCGGTTGTGCCGCTGACGAAGCCGGCTTTGCGCGTCAGGGCGGCAGCCAAGGCGCCATCGAAGGCCTCGGGCAGGCTGAAATCAATCATGAGATCGAACGCGGGGGCCGCAAACAACTGGCTCGGCGCGAGGGCTTCGCCCTCATGCAGTAGCAGGGCCTCAGGCTGCCGCGAGGTCGCGGCAACGAGTTGAAGCGAGGGCCGCTCGTGCAGCAGACCAAGAAGGCTTTGGCCCATGCGCCCGGAGGCGCCGTGGATGAGCAGGGAAATGGGGGTCGTCATGGCCCAAGGCTACGCGGCCAAGCCGCGCCACCTCAACTGGCAGACATGCTCAGCCCGTCATTCGGTCCCAGAACGCACGAACGCCGTCAAAGAATCCGCTGGATTTTGGCGAGTGTCGCGCCGCGTCCTCGCCTTCAAAGGTCTGCTCGAATTCTTCCAGCAACTCGCGCTGACGCGAGGTCAAGTTCACCGGGGTTTCGACAACCACGCGCGCGTGGAGATCGCCCGTCTGCCGCGAACGTACCGAACGCACGCCCTTGCCGCGCAGACGGAACTGCTTGCCGGTTTGGGTTTCAGCGGGAATCTTGATTTCAACTTCGCCGTCCAGCGTGGGCACCGCGATGCTCGCGCCAAGCGCGGCTTGCGAGAAACGAATCGGAATCTCGCAGTACAAGTCGTCGCCGTCGCGCTCGAACACCTCGTGCGGGCGCACTTGCACGTCCACGTACAAGTCGCCGCTGGGCGCGCCGGGCTGGCCCACTTCGCCCTCGCCCTGCAAGCGGATGCGATCGCCCGTATCCACACCGGCCGGAATCTTCACCGACAGGGTCTTCTCGCGACGCACGCGTCCGGTGCCATGGCAGGCGCGGCAGGGTTTCGGAATGATTTTGCCGCCGCCGCCACAGGTCGGGCAGGTTTGCTGCATTTGGAAAATGCCGCGTTGAATGCGCACCTGGCCCACGCCACGACAGGTGCCGCAGGTTTCGGTTTTGCGGTCTTCTGCGCCGGTGCCGTCGCAGCTCTCGCAGTTCTCCATGGTCGGCACTTCAATGCGCTTCTCGATGCCTGCCACAGCCTCTTCGAGATCAAGCTCCATCACGTAGCGCAGGTCGGAGCCGCGACGCGGACCACTGCGCTGCCGGCCACCACCAAAAATGTCGCCGAAGATGTCACCGAAGATGTCGCCCATATCGGCATAGCCACCTTGGCCTCCCGCGGCGCCATTGCCGTGCTCGAACGCGGCATGACCGTGCTGGTCATAGGCCCGGCGCTTATTCGCGTCCGAGAGCACGTCATAAGCCTGCTTAGCCTCTTTGAAGGCCTCTTCAGCGGCCGCATCACCGGGGTTGCGGTCGGGATGATGCTTCATGGCTAAGCGGCGATAGGCCTTTTTGAGATCGTCTTCCGACGCGCTCTTGGAAACGCCCAGTACCTCGTAGAAATCCCGCTTGCTCATTGCGCCCTCACCCTCGCCTTAAATGCATTCCATGAAAATGCACCGGCCGCGACCACCGGAAACCCCGATGCGCCGCGGCCAGTGGTTCCACCCGAACGGGCGTCGGGTGGACAAGCCCAATCAGTCTTTCTTCACTTCGGTGAACTCAGCGTCCACCACGTCATCCGCCTTCGCCGAGGCCGAACCTGCACCGGGCGCATCAGGCGCCGGACCTGCCGAAGCCGCAGCGTAAAGCGACTGCGCGGCCTCGCCCAAGGCATTGGTCTTGGCTTCGATGGGCGCTTTGTCGTCGCCCTTCATCGCCGTTTCCAGATCGGCCAAAGCGGTCTCGATGGCGGCCAACTGTTCGCCGGGCACCTTGCTGCCGTGGTCCTTGATGGCGCTGCGCGTCTGGTGGATCAGGGCGTCCGCCTGGTTACGCGCAGTGACCAACTCGTGGAACTTCTTGTCTTCTTCGCGATTGGCTTCGGCATCGGCCACCATCCGCTTGATCTCGTCCTCGCTCAAACCCGAGCCGGCCTTGATCTCGACCTTCTGCTCCTTGCCGGTCTTCTTGTCCTTCGCCGACACATGCAGGATGCCGTTGGCGTCGATGTCGAACGACACTTCCACTTGCGGCATACCGCGCGGCGCGGCCTCAATACCGCTCAGGTCAAAGCGGGCGAGCGACTTGTTGTAGCGGGCCTGCTCGCGCTCACCCTGCAACACGTGCACGGTGACGGCGCTCTGGTTGTCTTCCGCGGTGCTGAACACATTCGATGCACGCGTCGGAATGGTGGTGTTCTTCTCGATGATCTTGGTCATCACGCCACCGAGAGTCTCGATGCCGAGGCTCAGCGGGGTCACGTCGAGCAGCAGCACGTCCTTCACCGAGCCACCCAGCACGCCGCCCTGAATCGCGGCGCCCACGGCCACGGCTTCGTCGGGGTTCACGTCTTTGCGCGGCTCGCGGCCGAAGAACTCGGTCACCGCCTGCTGCACTTTCGGCATGCGGGTCATGCCGCCGACCAGGATCACTTCGTTGATCTCATTAGCACGCAGACCAGCGTCATTCAGCGCGATGCGGCAGGGCTCGATCGACTTCTTGATGAGGTCTTCGACCAAGGCTTCCAGCTTGGCGCGCGTGAGCTTGATGCTCAGGTGCTTCGGGCCCGAGGCATCCGCCGTGACGTAAGGCAGGTTCACATCGGTCTGCTGCGCCGACGACAGTTCAATCTTCGCGCGCTCAGCAGCGTCTTTCAGGCGCTGCAAGGCCAGCGGGTCTTTACGCAGGTCGATGCCCTGCTCTTTCTGGAATTCCTCGACCAAGAAATCGATAACGCGCTTGTCGAAGTCTTCGCCGCCCAGGAACGTGTCGCCGTTCGTGGCCAGCACTTCGAACTGCTTCTCACCGTCGATGTTGGCGATTTCGATGATCGACACGTCGAAGGTGCCGCCGCCGAGGTCGTACACAGCGATCTTGCGGTCCTTGGTGTCGCCCTTGTCGAGGCCATAGGCCAACGCCGCCGCGGTCGGCTCGTTGATGATGCGCTTCACTTCGAGGCCAGCAATGCGGCCGGCGTCCTTGGTGGCTTGGCGCTGGCTGTCGTTGAAGTACGCGGGCACCGTGATGACGGCTTCGGTGACCTCTTCGCCGAGGTAGTCCTCGGCGGTCTTCTTCATCTTGCGCAGG
>JAIXVL010000197.1 GCA_027483045.1 Lysobacteraceae bacterium | reverse complement strand
GCTCGAAGCGCGTTGCCGACATCATCAGCACCATCGACGGCATTGCCTTCCAAACCCCCATCCTTGCGCTGAACGCCGCGGTGGAAGCCGCGCGCGCTGGCGAACAGGGCCGCGGCTTCGCCGTGGTGGCTGCCGAAGTGCGCAGCTTGGCGGGCCGTTCGGCCGCAGCGGCAAAAGAGATCAAGGAGCTCATCGAAGAGTCGGTGACCAAGGTGGGCGAGGGCTCGGCTTTGGTGAACCAAGCGGGCAGCACCATGGCCGAAATCGTGGGCTCGGTGAAGCGCGTGACCGACATCATGGCCGAGATCTCGGCGGCCTCGGCCGAGCAGAGCACGGGTATCGAGCAGGTCAATCAAACCATCACGCAGATGGACGAAACCACGCAGCAGAACGCTGCGCTGGTGGAAGAAGCCACCGCCGCCGCGCGCTCGATGGAAGAGCAGGCGCAGCAGCTGGCCGAAGCCGTGGGCCGCTTCAAGATTGGCGAGGCAGTTGCTGCGGTCGTGGCTGCTCCGGGCCGCAGCAACACCGGCCCCATGCGCGCACCGTCCACGGGCGGCAGCGTAAGCATGCGCACGCCACGTCAGGCGGCGCCTGCTAAGGCTGCGGCACCCGCTCCCGCTAAGCCTGCACCTGCGCGTGCGCCAGCGAAACCTGCCCCGGCGCCCGCAGCTAAGCCGCGCACCGGGCGTGGTGGCGAAGCCGATGGTGAGTGGACGGAGTTCTGATTCGTGCCGGCCGCTAAGGCCGCATGGATAGCACTCGCTGCCTGGATGGGCTTTGTTGGGGGTCTGGCTTGGCAGCAGCGTGCTGTGATCAAGCCAGTACCTGAAACGCAGCGCTCCGCCGTGTTGGCCGACTGGGCCGCTTGGTATGCCAAGCAGGCCCATGTGCCAGGCCAAGCACTGATGGCGTGGTCTGAACCTTCTGCTTGCTCTTGCAGCGATTCACGAGCTGCAGCCGAGCTCTTGCATCGCGCGAGTACAGCCAGCATCGATGTGGTGCCTGCGGCCGATGGCCAGCGGGGTATCGCGTTGTTCGATTCCGAAGGGCGCCTGCGCTATGCCGGTGCCGCCGACGCCTTGGCGTTTTGCAGCAATGAGCAATCCTTGAACCACTGGCTGGAGAACGCCGCAGCACCTGCCGCGGTGATGGTTTCCGCCTGCCCTTGTGATGAGTCTTTGAGTTTGTAGAAAACGTACGTTTCCGTTGCAGTCGCACAGGACCTTGGGGAGAGAGTCGATGTCGTGGTTGAACCCGCCAGAAAGTGCCTACCTGCAGCATCAGTCGGCGCGTAGCGATCGGCGTCTGGCCCTCGTGGGCGGGATCATGGCACTGCTCAACATCATGCTCGCGGGCTGGAATGACCTGTGGCTGGTCACCCTGTTCATCGTGGTGCCCACGGTGGGGATCGGGGCTTATCTGGTGTTGCGTCATGCAGGCAGCGTACCCACGCGCTTGTTCATGGGCGCGGCCTACATGGTGCTGGCGGCCACGCTGATCCACGAAGGCGGCGGCATGATCGAGCTGCATTTCGCCATCTTCGTGCTGCTTGCATTTCTCATCCTTTACCGCGATTGGCGCCCCATCGTGGTGGCCGCTGCCGTCATCGCTGTTCACCACTTGGCTGGCGCGCAAGCGCAGTTTTCGGGCTGGGGCATCGACGTGTTTCCCAGCGTCGAGGGCATGAGCCAAACCGGCGTCTTGGGCTTGGTGCTTCTGCACGCGGTGTTCGTCGTAGTCGAAACCGTGGTGTTGTGTTGGATGGCAGCTTTTCTGCGCCGCGAGGCCAACTTGGTGGGCGTTGCCCCCGATGCCATGGCCGAGATCGCGCAGCGCATGGGTCGCGGCGATTTTTCGCTTCAACCGGCACTCCAGAACGCTCCGAGAGGTTCGATTGCGGCCGCTGTGGAAGACATGCGTGTGCGCCTAGACCGCCAATTCGTGGCGGTTGCCGATGTGACCACGGCGCTTTCGCGCGGAAACTTGGAATTGCGTGTGCCGGTGGATGGGCTGGAAGGCCGGCTGCTCGAGGTCTCTCAGAGCATCAACACCTCGTGCCAGAAGCTCGCCACCACCTTGCATGCCGCAGGCGACGCCTTGGAAAGCTTGTCCTCAGGGCGGGAGCTAGCGCGCGTCGACCTTGAAGCCGAAGGCGAGCTGGATCGCATCGTGCATGCGGTGAACAGCATGAGCGACTTCGTCGAAAACCTGACCCGCACGCAAGGCGAGTTGGTGCAGGGCGTTCGCGATGGGCGCTTCGAGATTCTGCATGGTGTGGAGCAATTCCACGGCTTCCAGCGCACGCTTTACGAAGGCTTGAATGGCTTGGTGTCGGAGGTGGGCGGGGCCATGGGTGCCGTGCGCGGCGCCATGGATCGCCTTGCCGACGGAGACTTAAGCGCGCACATGGAAGGCGACTACCGCGGTGGCTTTGCTGCCCTGCAAACCAGTGTGAATGGAACCGTGGACCAACTTCGCGATTTGCTCTCGCAAATCCAAGAAAGCGCGGAGCACATCAATACCGCGTCCAGCGAAATCGCCCAAGGCAACCTTGATCTCTCGCAGCGCACCGAGCAGCAAGCCGCCAGCCTGGAAGAAACCGCGGCGTCGATGGAAGAGCTCACCTCCACGGTGAAGCAGAACACGGACTCCGCGCGCCAGGCCAATCAACTGGCCAGCACCGCCGCCGGCGTGGCCGAGCGTGGTGGCCAGGTAGTGGGGCAAGTGGTGCGTACCATGTCCGAGATCGACGAGGCCTCGAAGCGCGTGGCCGACATCATCACCACCATCGACGGCATTGCCTTCCAAACCAACATCCTTGCCTTGAACGCTGCGGTCGAAGCCGCGCGCGCGGGCGAGCAGGGCCGCGGGTTTGCCGTCGTCGCCAGCGAGGTGCGTGCCTTGGCGCAGCGTGCGGGCATGGCGGCAAAGGAGATTCGTGGATTGATTGATGTGTCGGTCGCCAAGGTGGGCGAGGGCTCGGCGCAGGTGGCCGAAGCGGGCCGCACCATCAGCGACCTGGTGACTTCCGTGAAGCGCGTCACCGACATCATGGCCGAGATCTCGGCGGCCTCGGCGGAGCAAAGCACCGGCATCGAGCAAGTGAACATCACCATCACACAGATGGATGAAACCACCCAGCAGAATGCAGCCTTGGTGGAAGAAGCCAGCGCCGCGGCCAAAGCTATGGAAGAACAGGCTGACGCAATGCAACAATTGGTGCGGCGCTTCCGGCTTTAGCAATAGACAACAAGAATTCACGCATTGGGGCGGGCCAACAGTATGGCTTCTGCCCCTTGGTCTGTTGAAATGAAGGCACAGGGCATCAGGGGGGATACCGAGTGAAAGTTCTGAATCGCTGGATCGGCAAGCTATCTGTTCGCAACAAGTTCCTTCTTGTCGCCGTGGTAGGCCTGGCCGCCATCGCAGTCCCCAGTTGGCAGGTGCTCAGCACCCTTCGCGGCAGCGTCGCGATTGCCGAAGGCGAGATTGAAGGCAGCCACCCCGTCGCTGCGGTACTCGACACCCTTGTCTACACCCGCGAAACGCGAGGCCTCAACGGCTTGACCGCGCTGGGAGTAGGCGACAACGCAGGACGTCGCGATGAAGCGGCGGCCAAGGTCGATGCCGCCATTGCCCGCATCGAGTCGGAAGTATCCGGCGAGGGCCACAGCCAATTCCAAGAGACTGTCGCGCGCTTGCAAGAGGCCAAGGCGGCTTGGCAGACCGTTCGCGACGACGCCAAGTCCGGTTCCATCACGTCCGCCGATAACTTTGCGCGGTTTGCACCTGCCCTTGAGGGATTCGAGGGTGTGCTTGATCGCCTGCGTGACGAGTCCGGTTACTCCTACACGCCGTTTGTCGACACCTACCATCTGATGCTCGCCACGCTGAGCTTGGGGCCGCGGTTGGAGGATGTGCTGGGCGAGGCGCGCGGTCGCGGCGTGGCCTTCATTGCCGGCGGCCAGGCCGACCCGATCTTGCGCGGACGACTCCTGACGCTTGAGCGTGAGGCTGAGCTGGCCAATGCGCACTTTGATCGCGAGTATGCGAAAGCCGTTGAGGCCAATCCGATGATTGGCGAGGATTTGGTTGCGTTGAAGCAGGCTTCGGACGCGGCAGTTGCAAGCGCGCTCCAGGCGATCAGCGCCTTGGCTGAAACCGAAGACCCTACTGGCCAAGACGCTGCGGCCTACTTCGACGCAATTACTGCCGGTATCGCCACTCATCATGAGTTTGAATTGGGCGCTGTAGCTGAGCTGGCCAAGCTTTCGACGGCCAATGGAGAGCGCGCGCGCAATGTGTTGCTCGCCGAGTCTGTGCTCTTGGTGTTGGTGGTTCTGCTCATCGGCTTCATCCTCTGGGCCGTAGCCTCGGCGATCATCGGCACCGTGAATGCCGGTGTGCGCGCGGCATCGGCGATTGCTGAGCTCAAGCTGGATAACCACATTGAGGCCCGCTCCGACGATGAGCTGGGAGACTTGATGCGCGCCTTGGCCAAAATGCAGACCGAGCTGCGTGGTCGCATCGAGCGTGAGCGCGAGATTGCTACAGAGAACGCGCGCGTGCGCAATGCCCTTGATGCGTCAACGTCGGGAATGATGATTTCCGACAGCGAGGGCAAGGTTGTCTACATGAACCCCGTGGTGACTCGCGCTTTGACTGATAGCGAGCAAGCGATGCGTGAGCGCGTGCCGGACTTCAAGGCGAGCAAGGTGCTCGGCAGCCACTTCGATGTGTTGAACTCTGATTCGACCCAGTCCGGCGTGGCGCTTTCCAGCCTAAAAGAAACGTACAGAAGCCGCTTGAAGCTTGGGAAGCAACACTTCGATATGGCGGCAAGCCCTATGTTCGCGTCCGACGGGCAGCGCATCGGGACCGCGCTGGAGTGGATGGATCGCAGTGCCGACACCGAGTTCCGCCACGGGTTGCGCAATGTGGCGCAAAAGGCAGCAGCAGGCATTCTCACTGCGCGTGTGCAGGTCAACACCTCCGAAGAGCGCTACGTGGAGTTGGCGAACATTTTCAACTCGCTCATGGATCTCACGTCCACCGCCATTAGCGAAGTGCAGCGCACCATGGCCGCGCTCGCGGCCGGTGATCTGACCGTGCGTTCTAAGGCCGAGATGATGGGCAGCTTCGGCGAGCTCAACAGCAATGCCAACGGCACCGCCGATGCCTTGGCGAAAGCGATCGGTGAAGTCCAGATCGCCGTGAGCGCCATCAGCAGCGCAGCGGCCGAAATCGCTTCAGGCAACATGGATCTCTCGAAGCGCACCGAGCAGGCGGCAGCGAACATCGAAGAAACCGCGGCCGCGATGGAAGAAATGACGGCCACGGTGAAGCAGAGCGCCGAGCACGCGCAGCAAGCCAAGCAATTGGCTAGCCGCGCGGCTGAAGTGGCGACCACGGGCGGCGGCACGGTGGACGAAGTGGTGCGCTTGATGCGCGACATCGAAGACAGCTCGCGGCGCATGGCGGATATCACCACCACCATCGACGGCATTGCCTTCCAGACCAACATTCTGGCTCTAAACGCAGCGGTTGAGGCTGCTCGCGCTGGCGAGCAGGGTCGCGGCTTTGCGGTGGTGGCTTCGGAAGTTCGCGCTCTGGCGCAACGCTCTGCGACGGCAGCGAAAGAGATTGCGCAGCTGATCAACGAGTCGGTCGCGAAGATTTCAGAGGGCGCTACGGTGGCCCAGCGCGCCGGCGACACCATGCACGAGATTGTGGGTTCGTCGCGCAAGGTGGCCGACATCATCACTGAGATTACGGCGGCTACGGTCGAGCAGGCCAAGGGCTTGGGCGAAGTGAACAACGCTGTGACCCAGATGGATCAGGCCACTCAAGCCAACTCCGCGCTCGTGGAGGAGATGGCGGCTTCTGCTCAGTCGATGAGCGATCAGGCCGAACAGCTCAGTGAGATCGCGAGCCGATTTGTACTTCCGGAGGGGCCGAGCCGCTAAGGCCCGGCCTTCACGGTGAGGAGCAAGTGAGTGTTGCGGTGGTAACTGTTTCGAGTGCGATCGGCAACTCGTTTTGACAGTTTTTGACGAATTGCTCTTTGCTCGGCGGCATGGATTCGGGCAACATAGCGGCGTTCCCGCTTATTCCAGCGCCGGGGGGCGTGGCAACCGCGCGAGAGCGCCGTAGCCAGGAGGGCAGGAGCGTAAAGCCAGGAGTTCCGGGGGGAGCTCCTGGCTTTTTTTTGCCTGCGATTTAGAACTGTTCGGACGGTTCCGGCTCGGGCTCACGCGGTTCCGGCATTTCGAAGCGTGGCTCTTCGCGTGGTTCCGGCATTTCGAAGCGAGGTTCTTCGCGTGGCTCTGGCCGCTCGAAGCGAGGCTCTTCGTAGCGCGGCTCAGGCTGCTCGAAGCGCGGCTCTTCGTAACGTGGCTCAGGCTGCTCGAAGCGCGGCTCTGGCCGCTCGAAGCGAGGCTCTTCGTAGCGCGGCTCTGGCTGCTCAAAGCGCGGCTCTTCGTAACGTGGCTCAGGCTGCTCGAAGCGCGGTTCTTCGATGCGGGGTTCTTCGATGCGCGGCTGCGGCTTGGGCATCGCGCGGACTTCGCGCGGATCAAGCACGGCCGGCTCGTTGTCGACGCGGCCTTCGTCACCCGTGCGAGGCAAGGCGCCGCCGCGAATGGCTTCGCCGCCCATGCTCGGCCCCGAAAACACGGGCAGTGTGTTGCCATCACCCACGACGCGCGGTCGGGGCTTGGGCATGGGGCGCGGTTCTGAGGGCTGCGAGGGGTAGCGGTTTACCGGTCGCGAGTAGCGCGGGTAGTGGTCGTAGTACGGGTCGCTGTAGCCCCAGCCCCAAGGGTTGCCATAGCCGTATCCGCTGCGGCTTCCGCCGTAGTAGCTGTAGCCAGGTCCCACCGACCAGCCCCATCCGCTGCTCCAGCCGAAGGGGCGGCGCGACCACCCAGGGCCGCCCCAGCCATTGCTGTAGGTGATCGAGCCAAACCAACCGCCGCGGTCGTAGTACGGGTGCCAGTAGCGGCTCGGGCCAACATCGCGATAGCCGTAGAAGTAACGATCGTAGGGATCGGCGCTGTAGTAGCGCACCTCTTCGCGCGGATAGGGATCGGTGTAGTAGTCGCCATGCCCGCCACGCGCCGGCGCGTAATAGCTGCCATCGCGCACTTCGTAGTAGCTGCCGCGCTCGGCAACCTCGTAAGTGGCGCAACCCGAAAGCGTGGCAAGGGTGGCAAGTGCGAGTGTGCGGCGCAGCATGGCAATGGTCTCCGTGGGGAGACTCCATCTTGCTCTGCTCGGGTGAATCGCGACTTAAAGAACGTCCTTAGGCGCGATTCACTCGCCCTGCGGCCACCGTGAGTGCACGCGCCAAGGTATCCGGCTCGAGCAGAACGAAATCCGCATCCATGCCGACCGCGATACGGCCCTTGCGTTCCAAGCCCCAAATAGCGGCGGGCGAGGACGTTGCCGATGCCAAGGCCGTGGAAAGAGGGACGGCATAGCGCTGCACGGCTTCGCGCACGCTCTCAAGCAGGCTGCCGATGGGTGCGACTTCAAGAGACACCAAGCGACCTTGGGCGTCGAAGTGCGGCAGGCTGGCTTGCCCATCCGAACTCATGGTGATGCGCTCGATCGGTACGCCAGCCGACAACGCCTGTGCCAAAGCTTGTGCTGCAGGAATCTCCCCCGCAGCCACGAAGTCGGGCGTGCTGCTGGTGGTGAAATCGATGCTGCCGCCTTCCTTCGCGAATGCAATGCCGTCCGCCAAGAGGCGCGCGTTGCGATTGATGTGTGTGGGATGCCATTGCGTGATGGGCACCGGCCAGCGCGTGCTCGCTTCGCGCAGCAGCGCTAGTCCTTCAGGCGCTTCGCCCACGTGCACCAACACCTTGCCGCACTTGCCGGAAAGCCTGCCCGCCACGCGGGTATCGCTGGCGATGCGCGCCAACTCGGCTGCGCTGGGTTGCGAGCCGCGATGATCGGCAATGGCGATTTCTCCAAGACCAATCATCTCGGGTACGAAGATGATGTCGCCGCGCACGCTGCCGGTGAGCGTGACGGGTGGAACTTGGTACGAACCGGTCAGCGTGTAGGCACTCAAGCCTTCCGCCGCCAGACTGCGCGCACAGGCGAGCAAGTCGGCGTGGCTGCGCGTGATGTCGTCGGTGCCCAAGGCGCCGACCATGGAGGTGACGCCCGCGGCGAGTGCCGTTGCAGCCGACAGTGGCGGCATGCGAGTCGCGAAGCCCCCTTCGCCGCCGCCGCCGCCGAAGTGCACCAGGCTGTCGACAAGGCCAGGGCAAAGCAGACGCCCGTTGGCCTCAATCACCTGCACCGTTGCACCACAGCCGCTCGGTTCGAGTCCCTGCCCCACTGCAAGAATTCGACCATGCGCCACCAGCACATCGCCACGGCCTTCCGCCGCGGGCGCCATCCGTTGTGCGTCGCGGATCAGCAAAAACTCAGACATATCCAATCCCTACCGCAACGGCGATGGCCAATGCGGCCATCGCGAGTAATCCAAGAACCAGGCGGCCGATGATGCGAATCCACGCGAGCCAGCTCAAACCGGCTACGCCAATCGCCCCCATCATTGCGCCCGAGGTGGGAATGACGAGGTTGGTCAGCCCGTCACCCAATTGAAAACACAAGACACTGATCTGCTTGCTCACGCCGACCAACTCGCCCAAGCCTGCCATGAGCGGCATGGTGATGGTGGCTTGTGCGCTGCCTGAGCTGACAAAGAAATTGAAGCCGGCCTGCGCGAGCAGCATGCCCCATGCAGCGATCAATTCGGGCGTGCCTTCGATAGCGTTGCCGATCACGTAGAGCATGGTGTTCAGCACCGAGGGCGCATGCGGGTCGCTGCCGCCTAGCAAGCCGAGCAATCCCTTCGCGAGCGCAATCACTAGCGCGGTGGGCACCAAGGCGCGCACACCTTCAACAAATGCGGCAGCGGCATCGTTGGCATGGAGACGACCACCGATGACTGCGAGTGTTCCGGCGAAAAGACCGAGCGCAAAGAACTGAGTGGCAATCTCGGGAATGTAGTAACCGCCGGCCACCACGCCCCAAATGATCCACGCAACGGTGGCCAGCACGGCGAGCAGAATGCTGTGGTCCACCCAGGTGAGTGGCGCAGGCGCCGCAAGCACCGCGTGGTCGCTGTGTGTAGCGGCGCGATGGCGCTGCGCATAGCGCAAGGTAAACGCGAGCGCGGCGGCGGTGAAGCTCGCCCATACCGCCATGCGCAAAGGTGCGCCTGAGAGCAGCGGAACACCCGCCACGCCTTGGGCAACGGCCACGCTGAAGGGGTTCATCCACGAGGTGCCGAAACCAATTTGACTGGCCATGTAGGTGACCATCACGCCGGTTTCTGGCGGATAGCCCAGTTGTCGAATAAGGGGCAGGAGCAAAGCCAGAAACGCGATGGTTTCTTCGCCCATGCCAAACACCGCGCCGCCGAGCGAGAACGCAACGAACAGCGCTGAAAGCAATAGACGTGGGTGATCGCCGGTGGCGGCAATCAAACGCTTCAATCCGTTGTCCACAGCTCCGCTGGCTTGAATCAAACCAAAGGCGCCGCCCACGGTGAGGACGAAGGCAATCACGCCGATGGCTGCACTTTCGCGACCACCGGAAGTGAAGCCATCAAAGAAAAGATTAAGGAAGCCGGTGACGCTGTCGTCGCTGGAAAACAAAGCGATGGAGAGCGGCGAGGTCCCTTGCTGATAGCTGGCCAGCGATACCGGCTGGCCCGCCAAGAACCAACCCGCTGGAACAAAAGGAACGAGCACCGCAAAAAAAACCGCTACGCCCAGCAGCACGAGCAGGGTGTCGGGTGCACGCGAAGGCGTAGCGGCAGGGGAACTCATGCGTTCAATGCTCCTGGATCAACAAAAAAGGTGGGGCGTCCTTGCCCCTTTCAGATGCGCGCAGAGCGCGTTCTGAAAAATCAGTGCGACTTAGAAACGACCAATCCAGTTCACGGTGATGAAGCGACCCATGGCGTCATGGTTGTAGGTGTCGACCCACGCACTGGCACCCAACGCACGCGGCGGATCACGATCGGCCAAGTTGCGAATGGTGACCGACACGCGATGCACGTCGTTGATGTTCCAGCCGTACGACGCATTCAGCACAGCCCACGAACCCACGCGGGCCGAAGTGGAAATGGCGGCCGGATCAAAGCGGAAATCGTCGTAGTACGAATGCGTGTAGCTGGTCCACAGGCTGGCGTCGGTGGTCTCGCCGGTCCAATCGAAGCCCAGCGTGCCGCGCCACTTCGGATAGCGGTACTCGCCGTTCAACTGCACCAAGCGTTGGCCGCCCACGCAGGCGCCATCACCGCGCAACGAGGGAACCGCAGCCGAGCACGACTCGGAACGCTCGAAGCTGGTGACGCGCGTGGCGTCGACAAACATCGAGAGCTCGCCGCCGAACAGGTTGTCGCTCAGATCATGATCGATCGAGAAATCCCAGCCGGTGGTGTTTTGCACGCCGATGTTCTGAAGGTTGGCGAACACTTCGCCGCCCGACAGTCCAGCGGCATTTCCGGTTGGCGTTTCGATACCGACGGCATCAACCGGGCGTGGGCGCGCACCGTCCGAGAAGGTGTAGATCAAGCCGGGCGTGGTCAAAGCGCGACGCAGCAAGCCGAGGTAATCGACATCGACGCCGTTTTCCTGCTCGAAGGACCAGTAGTCCACGCTGAACGAGGTGCCATCGGCGGGCGACCACACCAGGCCTGCATTCCATGCAGTGGAAGTTTCCGGCTTCAGGTTCTCGTTAGCGAAAATCTGGCTGTTGACCGTGCGCGGGCTGGTCGCGCCCGAGCAGAAGTTATTGAAGAACTCGCTGCTCGATCCGCAGGGCAGCGAGAACGAAGCGGCCGTGGTGCCACTGCCTGCTTGTGCGAGCGATGGCGCACGGAAGCCGGTGTTCCAGCCGCCGCGGAAGACCAACTCGTCGGTCGGACGGAAGCGCAAACCGATCGATGGATTGAAGTCGCCGCCGAAATCCGAGTAGTGGTCGTAACGTGCGGCAACGCGCACGTCGAACAGATCGGTCACCGGCAGCAAAGCCTCAGCGTAAGCGGCGGTCGCGTCACGCTCGGCCTGTGCCGATTTCGAACCGAAACCGAACACTCCGGGCTGGCCCGTCAGGCGATTCACTTCCGCCAGCGGCGAGGGCTTGTCGGCAATTTTGTCGCGACGAGCTTCCACACCGAAGGCCCATGCAATGTCGCGATCACCAATAGAGCCCGCTACGCCGTTGAGTTTGAAATCGGCGCTGAGGCTGGTGGATTCGCCATTGCGCGGCACCGTCTCGCGAACCAGTGCGAGCACGCGTGGATCTTGCGAGGCTTGGCCGCCGAACGGGTTGTACCAAAGGCCACCGGTGCTGGGACTACAGGTGGTGGTGCCGTCGGCGCAGAGGAATCCGCGCAAGCCGGCGAGAACGCGGGCGCGGTTGTAGATGCCTGCGCTGGCGACCTGTTCGGCTTCGCTGCGGCCGTAGGCCACGGCGCTTTCCCAATCCCAATCGCCGAATTGGCCACGCAGGCCGGTCAATGCACGCCAGTTCTTGCTGGTCACATCGATCTGGCGCTCATCGGGGAAACGACCGAAGCCGATCAAGTCGGTGGTCGGACCCAGTCCGCCGGCCAGCATGCGAGCACGCAGTTCTGCCGGGAAGTTGGGGTGGTTGAAGGCGATGCGCGCATTGCTCCAAGGTGCCGGCGAGCTGGTGGCGAACGACTCGTTGCGCTGCGCTTGAATCTCACCAAAGAACTCGAGACCGTCGCCCAGTTGCGCCGTGACCGTGCCGTAAGCGCCCAGTTGCTTCAATTCAGGATCGAACGCGGTGTAGTCGCTGCGATCCAGCGCGCAGTACTGAAAGCCTGGGCCCGTCGGGAAGCCGGGGCGGCCGTCAAAACGCTGCGCATCGGGGCATGCGGCTTCAACCTGGTCACGTGCGAGTGGGAATCCGCGGCCGTTGAAGCTGGGGAAAATGCCTTGCTGCGACGGCAAGCGTTCGTTCTCGGTAATCGCGCGATCGCGGTTGTAGAAACCGTTGCGCTGGAAGGCATCGATCACGAACAAGCCTTCGATCGTGTCGTTGCCGAAGCCGAACACCACGTTGGCATTGATCTTGGCTTCGTCGGTGCCCGTGGTGGAATCGCCATAACTCACGGCGGCGCGCACGCCATCGAAGTTGCGGCGCAGCACCACGTTGATGACGCCGGCCACGGCATCAGCGCCGTAAATGGCCGAAGCACCGGCCGACAGCACTTCAATGCGATCGACGGCTGCCATCGGAATGGCGTTGATGTCGACGAAGTTCTCCGAGCGCACGCCGTTCGAGAACGACGAAGCTGCAACGCGACGACCATTCACCAGTGTGAGCGTGGAGCCCGCACCGAGGCCGCGCAGCGAGGCGCCGGCCATGCCTGCGGGCGAGTCGGCCTGCAGTGCACCGGACGTGGCGGTGCTGAAGTTGCCGGTGCCGCCACCAGTTTCGGAGACGAGCTTGAGCACGTCGCCGATTGAGGTGAGGCCGAATTTCTGGATTTGCGCGGAATCGATGACTTGCACCGGCTGTGCTTCGGCGAGATCCACGCCGCGCAGGTTTGAACCGGTGACCTGGACCGCATCGATGGTCTTGGCTTCGTCTTCAGCAGCCGGGGCCGGGGTAGTGGTTTGGGCGAAGGCGGACGCAGACAGCAGCAATGCGATCGCCGCACTGAGTGGCTTGGTGGACAACATGGGCTTTCCCTCTGGGGCAACGTGAACCGCACGCACAGGACGTGAGGCAGAAACGGTGTTGGATGAACAGACGAACGCAACCACGCCCCAAGCCGTTGCGGCTCAGGGGCGCTCAACGCAGGCGGACTATTCGTCCCACCACTCGCTGAGGTAGTAAGTCCGGCCGATGTGCCGGATATGGTTGCGTGGCTTGGACATGGACCAAGAGGGTTGGAAAGTGCGAGACCTTCATACTTCGTTCATCTGGGGGGCGTCAAGTGCCTACCCCCTCGCTGGGTCCAAGCCGGAGCGCGCGAAAGTGCGGTGTCGGGTGACGCGCGGGCCCGGCGTCTGGTAAGACTTGGCCGAACTTTCCCGGTGTTTGCCATGACTTCGACGCTGTTTCATCAAGCAAGCCGATGGGCCGCCCTGCTGCTTGCTGGGGCATTGCCGCTCGCGTCAGGCGCATCGGCCCTGCCTCGCGAGCTGATTTTGGCCGGCGGCGCTCTGGCTCTGTGCTCCGATCTGGGGGCTCGCGGCTGTACCGAGGCCCCCGCGGGGGCGGAGCGTCAAGCGGCCCGCTACCGCTTCGATGACGCCGGATTGGCCCGTGCGCTGCAGCCTGAGATCTGGCCGCAGGCCGGTGCGCCCGACAGCGAGGCCCGCCGCGCATGGCTCACGCAAGCACGCGCGAAGGCCGGCGATGGGGCCTTGGATGCAGCGGCGGCAGAGGCGGCGCTAGGCGGCGTTTGCCTTTCCGCACGCTGCAGCGAAACCGATGCAAAGCGGCCTTGGAGCATTTTGTTGGACAGCGAGCGCGGCGCGGTGTTGGCGGCCTTGGAAGTGCCGCAGCAGAACGCTCAGGGCAAGCGCCCCACCGAGCGCGCATTCCCGATGCAAAGCCGCGTTGAAGGCGGTGTGGCCGTGATGCAGGCCTTTGTCCACGCCGCCAAAGCGCGCAGCCCCGGAAAGCCGCGAATTGCGGTGGTCACGGCGTCGGGCTTCGACCCGATGGAGCCCGTGGATTTCTATCTGTCGATGTTCGAAGCCTTGGGCGCCGAGGCCGTGTGGTGGCCTGTGGATGCCGCCGTCGCCGCCGCCAAGTTTGAGAAGAGCGACTGCACCGCGCTGCCAGCGTTGCGCGCGGAGCGTTTGGGCCTGACGCAAAGCGAGCGCGTGTACCCCGACCTTGCCGCGTATCAACGTGCGTACTGCGATTCGCAGCCCGCATTGATGTTGCAAGTGCAAGGCGTGTTCTTTGCGGGCGGTGATCAATGGCGCATGCGCCGCGCGTTTGTGCGCGATGACGATCGGCCTAACGATTGGCTGCTAGAGCTCCAGCAAGCGCATGCCGATGGCCGCATTGTCGTGGGTGGCACCAGCGCAGGCAGCGCCATCCAAAGCGGATCGTGGATGCTCTCCAATGGCGATGTGGAGGCTGCGGTAGCGCGCGCTGCACGCATTGCGCCGCCACCCGAGCCGGGCTGCAGTGCTGGCGCACGTTGTGCCGCGGGTGTGAGCGAGGACAGCCTGACGCTGTGGCCTGCAGGCGGATTGCGTTTGGCAGATGGCGCCATCGTGGACACGCATTTCTCCGAGCGAGCTCGCGAGTTGCGCCTGCTGATGGCCATGCAGGCCGCGGACGCGCGTTGGGGTTACGGTGCGGACGAAACTTCGGCACTCCGCGTGCGCACGTTTGCAGATCGACGTGAGATTGACGCGCTGGGTGAAAGCGGTGGTTGGGTGATGCAACGCGTGGATGGCGGCCCGCCGAACACTGTGCGCGCGTGGTATCTGAGCCCCGGCGCCACCTTGGTCATTCGTGGCAATGAGGCCACACTGCAATTGCCCGAAACGCCGGATAAAACCACTCGCCCGCGTGCACAAGGCTCGCGCAGTGCGTTCGAGTCCGGCGCGCTGCGCACTGCTGCGCAGCGCCTCGCATGGCGATGCCGAGGCGGGCAGCGTTTGGCTGCATCGCCGGGTGTGGCGGAGTTGACCTGCGACAAAGGTGCACAGGCGTGGCGTGGCAACAATGGTGTCAATGGCGTGGGCCCTCTGGCGCTGCGCTTTGTTTCCCCAGCATCGGAGTGACGTTATGAGCAGCAACGAGCGCTATGCCTTTGGTCTTCGTGCCATTCATTGGGCCGTGGTGGGCCTTGTGGCAGCGGCCTATGCGCTGGCTGAGTTTCGCGGTTGGTTTCCGCGCGGCACGCCCATTCGCAGCGCCATGATGCCGCTGCACTTCTGGGCGGGTATTGGCGTGCTCTTGTTGTTACTGCCTCGCGTGGGCCTCCGCTTGAAGCACGGTGTGCCCGCCATCGTGCCGCCGCTTGCGACTTGGGAGCGAGCGCTCTCGATGCTGACGCACGTGGCGCTCTACACCTTCTTGCTGGTGCAGCCCGTGCTGGGCGTGATGATTCTTTGGAGCGAGGGGCGCGGCATTCCCGTGCCCTTTACCGACATCGTTCTTGCGCCATGGTTTGCGCCCGGTGCGGCCATTGAAGATGTGGCCGAAGACCTGCACAAACTGTTGGCCACCATCTTCTACTGGGTGATCGGCCTGCACATTGCGGCGGCGGTTTACCACCGCTTTGTCCGCAAGGACAACGTGCTGCAACGCATGCTCTGAGGGGGCGCGGATGCTCCTAGCGGATTTTCGTAGCGATACCGTCACCCGCCCCACGGCCGCGATGCGTGAGGCCATGGTGCGCGCCGAAGTCGGCGACGATGTGTATGGCGATGACCCCACCGTTAACGCGCTGCAGGAGCGACTCGCCCGCGATCTTGGATTCGAGGCGGGTTTGTTTGTACCCAGTGGCACGCAATCGAACTTGATTGCCTTGATGGCGCACTGCCAGCGCGGCGATGAATACATCGTCGGCAGCGAAGCGCATACGTTCAAATACGAGGCCGGCGGCGCAGCGGTGTTGGGTTCGATCCAGCCGCAGCCGATACCGCAAGCGGCCGATGGCACGCTTCCCTTGGATCTGGTGCGTACCGCCGTCAAACCCGATGACGTGCATTTCGCGCGCTCGCGTGTGCTCTGCCTAGAGAACACCTGGCACGGTCAACCGCTGCCGTTGGGCCATGCCGAGCAAGCGCGTGCGCTGTGTGATGCGCGTGGCTTGATGCTGCATTTGGATGGCGCGCGCTTGTTCAATGCAGCGATTGCGCAAGGTAAGTCCGCGCGTGAAATCGCTGCGCCGTTCCACAGCGTGTCGGTCTGTTTGTCGAAAGGTTTGGGTGCGCCGGTGGGCTCGGTGCTCTTGGGTTCTTCAAGCTTGATTGAACAAGCGAAGCGGCTTCGTAAACTCTTGGGTGGTGGCTGGCGGCAGGCTGGGTTGCTCGCCGCCGCAGGCTTGCACGCTTTGGATCATCACGTGCAGCGCTTGGCCGATGACCACCGTCGCGCGCGGGAGTTGGGAGCAGAGCTGGCCGCAGTTCCGGGCCTGAAAGTTGAGCCCGAGCACACCAATCTGCTCTATGTGCATGTGCCCGCCGAACGCTTGGATGCGCTGCGCGCTGCCTTGGCTCAGGCCGGGATTCTGGCCAGCGTGGGCAGTTCGCCGCGGATTCGTCTGGTCACCCATCTGGACATCGATGACGCAGCGGTTTCGGGCTGCGTAGCAGCCTTTCGGGCGGCGGCCCAATAGCCAAAGGACCAGTTGCAACCGGCCTTCTAGGCATTTATGTTATGCCTTACACAAGTACTTACAGGTGTAAGCATGACCCTGGTTGCCGAACTCGGTGCTTTGGCACTGTCCAGCCGCCTCAAGTCGCTGAGTGATCGTTGGTACGACGATGTTGACGCGGCCTACCGCGCGCATGGTTCCGAACTGCAGGCGCGATGGTTCCCTGTGCTGCGTGCCTTGGATTTGCGCGGCCCTTTGGCGGTGGGAGAGATTGCCCGCGAGGTGGGTCTTAGCCACTCGGCAGTGAGCCAACTGGCCACGCGTCTGGCACGCGATGGTTGGGTGCAGCGACAGCGCGGTGGTGATCGGCGCGAGCGACGTTTAGTGCTGAGCGCGAAGTCGATTGAAGCCATGCGCCACGCCCGACCCTTGTGGCTCGCCATGCGCGCAAGTGTGGAAGCGCGGTTGCAGGCCACGGGTGTAGACCTGCTCGATGTTCTTGCGCAGCTGGAGCGTGGATTAGAGAGCACGCCCTTTGCCGAAGATGTCACCCGTCGAGTGCGTCAGGCCGAGCAGGCGGCAGCGGAAGTCAAAGTGGTGCCGTATCGCCCCGAACTGCAGCCGCATTTCTACCGATTGAACGCCGAATGGCTCACCAAGTACTACAGCATCGAGCCGATTGATCACGACGTGCTTTCACACCCGGAGCAACACATCCTTGCCCCGGGTGGCGCCATTTACTTCGTGCAAGTGGGCGATGCGGTTGTGGGCACTTGCGCACTCATGCCCGAATCACCGGGCGTCTACGAACTCACCAAGATGGCCGTGACGGAGGGGCATCAGGGCTTGGGTTTGGGTCGTCGCTTGATTGAAGCGGTGATCGCCGAGTTCCACCGCTTGGGCGGGACCATGCTGTTCCTTGAGTCGCAGAAGCGACTGCAATCAGCACTCAAGCTTTACGAGAGCGTTGGATTTGAAATGCAGTCACATACCAAGCCCGGCACGCATTACCAGCGTGCCGATGTCTACATGATCTATCGCGGTCAGGCCGCCAAACCGTAGCTGCGCAGCAGCGCATCGGGCTCCGGTTCGCGACCTCGGAAAGCGATGAAGCTTTCCAACGCAGGCCGCGAGCCGCCCACCGCAAGAATCTCGCGACGGAAGCGCGCACCGGTTTCGGCGTCGAAGATTCCGGCTTCCTCAAATGCACCAAACGCATCAGCGCTCAAGACTTCGGCCCACAGGTAGCTGTAGTAGCCCGCCGAATAGCCGCCAGCGAAGATGTGCGTGAACGCGTGCGGAAAGCGGTGCCATGCAGGTGGTATCAGCACGCTCACTTCGCGCCTCACCTCGTCGAGCACTTCGAGTGTGCGTGCGCCTAGCGCCGGATCGAACTCCAAGTGCAGTCGGAAGTCGAACAGGGCGAACTCGATCTGACGCACGAGGAACAAGCCCGCATGGAAGTGACGCGCTGCGGTCATCTTCTCGAAGAGGTCTTGCGGAAGCGCCTCACCGGTTTGCCAGTGCAGTGCAAAGCGATCCAGTGCATCGCGCGTCCAGCCGAAGTTCTCCATGAACTGACTGGGCAACTCCACCGCATCCCACTCCACGCCATTGATGCCCGAAACGCTGGGCCAGCCCACTTCGGTCAAGAGATGGTGCAGCCCATGCCCGAACTCGTGGAACAGCGTGAGCACATCGTCATGCGTGAGCAGGCTGGGGCGTCCTTCGGCCGGTGGCGGGAAGTTACAAGTGAGGTAGGCCACGGGAATCTGGCCATCCAACAAGCGCGAACGACACGCATCCATCCACGCGCCGCCGCGTTTTCCCTCGCGTGCAAAGTGATCGAAGTACACGCCAGCACGCACCGCGCCGCTCGCATCAAGCACATCGAAGAACTGCACGTCGCTGTGCCACACATCCACATCGTGGCGCTCGCGCAACTGCACGCCAAACACCTGCTGCGTGAGTTCGAACAAGCCAGCCATCACCTTGGGCAGAGCGAAGTAGGGCTTCAAATCCTCCTCGCTGAAAGCAAATTGCTTGGCGCGCAGTTTCTCGCTGGCGTAGCCGGTATCCCACGGCTGCAGATCGGTGAGGCCGAGCTCAGCACTCGCGAACGCACGCAGCTCGTCCAATTCGCACAACGCCACCGGACGTGCCTTGGCGGCCAATTCACGCAAGAAGCCAAGCACGCGCTCAGGCGTGCCAGCCATCTTGTCGTTGAGCGACACATGCGCCGCACTGGCCAAGCCGAGAAGTTGGGCGGCCTCGTGACGTAGCGCCAGAATCTGAGCAATGCGCGGTCCGTTATCGAAGCTGCCGGCACTCGGGCCTTGATCGGAAGCGCGCGTGTTGTAGGCGGTGTACACCTCTTGGCGAAGCGCGCGATCATCGGCATAGGTCAGCACGGCTTGTACCGCCGGGCCCTTCAAAGTGGCCAAGAAACCGTCTTTTCCCTTGGCTTTCGCCTGACCTGCAAGCAGCTCGCGCGCGGAAGGCGGCAAGCCCGCCAACTCGGCTTCCGATACTGGGCGCGACCACGCGTCGGTGGCATCGAGTACGGCTTCTTCAAATGCCGTATCGAGTTTCGACAATTCGGTTTGCACGGCCTTGAAGCGCGAGCGCGCGGGTTCTTCGAGTGCGACGCCGCTCATGCGGAAGCCACGCAGGCTGTCGTCCACCAAGGTGCGCTCGGCGGCGGTCAACGAAGCGAACGAGGCGTCGTCGCGCACCCGTTGCATGGCCACGTAAAGCGCGCGGTTCTGTCCGAGTTCGGTGCTGAATTCCGTAATCAGCTCATCGGCTTGCGCATACACCTCGCGTAGCTCGGCGGAGTCCTTCACGCCATGCAAGTGCGAGATCGGCGACCAGGTGCGCGAGAGGCGTTCTTCCAGATGTTCGAGTGGCGCAGCCAAGCGCGCAAAACTCGTGGCCGAAGGGTCGGACGTGAGGCGTTCGACTTCGCTTCGGTAGTCGGCAAGCACAGCCTCAATCGCAGGCAGGACTTGCGCGGGTTCAATGCGGGAGAAGGCCGGCAGCAGGCCGGGGTCGAGCAAGGGGTTCGTGTTCATGCCGCAAGGATGGGGGTCGTTGCGGTGCGGAACAAGTCGCCGCCTGGGCGTCACACCTCCGCCCAGCGCCTCACTAGGTTGTGGTACAGGCCCGTGAGCTTCACGACTTCGGGATGATCCACGCCCAGATGCGCCGCCAGACTCTGAACGCTCTGGTCGAGATCAAACAGATGCGCACGCTGCTCGTTATCGCGCACCAGGCTTTGTATCCAGAAGAACGCGGCCACGCGCGCGCCGGCGGTGACGGCAGCCACGCGATGCAGGCTGCTTGAGGGATAAAGCACCAGATGGCCCGCAGGCAACTTCACCTCCTGCGCGCCGAATGGCGTTTCGATGATGAGCTCACCACCCTCGTACTGGTCGGGCTCCGCCAGGAAAAGCGTTGCGGAAAGATCGGTGCGCAGCATGCTGCTGCCCTTCGGGGTGCGCAGAGCATTGTCGACATGCACTCCGAAATGCCCGCCCCCGGCATAGCGGTTGAACAAGGGCGGCATGATGCGATTGGGCAGCGCCGCAGAGAGAAACAGTGCGTTCGCCGAGAGTACATCGAGAATCCGCTGGCCGAGTTCGCGGGCCAGTGGATGATCCTCCGGCAACTGCTCGTTGCGTTTCACGCTGCCCGACTGCACTCCTGCAGTGACGCGCCCATCCACCCAATCGGCCACGTCCAGGCGCTGGCGAAATTCCGCGACAGTGGCGGCGCTCAAAACTTCAGGGAAGCAAAGCAGCATGTGGCGAGTCCTTCATCAATCAGTGCGTGAGGTTTAGAACTCGACATCGACCGTGATGTGAATGGCTCGACCGGGCGCGATGTAGGTGAATGGCGTGGCACTGCGATACAGCGCGTCGTAGTACACGCGATCCGTTGCGTTCAGCACGTTGAGGTGCACTCCGACCTGCTCATTGACTTGATATTCGGCCATGAGATCGGTGCGCCAGAAGCCGGGAATCTTCGTCGCCAATGCATCCACCGTGCCGCCGAAGACGTCGTTGTTGTGCGTGACGGTGCCACCCAATGCAAAGCGGTCGGTGAGCTGGTACTTGGCTTGAAGATTGAAGCTTCGCTCGGCGACATTCGGAAGCGCCCTCCCCACCTGCGTGGCCACCGGAGAGCGTGTGATCTCGGTATCGAGCAGAGTGAATCCGCCGAACACACTGAGCTTGCGCCCAACGTTGCCGGCCGCGCTGAACTCCACGCCGCGTACGCGCTGTTCGCCCGAAAGGCTGATCGTGGCGGTGGCGCCGGTTCCCACGCTGACGCGTGCGTTGGTCTTGTCGATCTGGAAAGCGGCTACGGTGAGTAGCAGATGCTCGTCCATCACAGCCCACTTGCTGCCCAATTCCCAACTGCGATTGCGTTCGGGGTCGAGGTTCGCGTTCGCGCCACTGATCGAACCGTAGTCGGCGGCACCGGCATCCAATTGCTCTCCCGACGGATTAGACGAAGAGCCGTAAGAGAGGTAGATCGAGCCGTTCCTCGCCGGTTTGAACACCAACCCGGCGTGACCATTCAAGAAGCTGGCACGGTTGCGCAGTTGCGAGGCGACATCGACATAGTCGTTAACGATGTTGGCCGCTTCGATGTCGTACTCATCGTGGCGCAAGCCGCCGAACACTTCCCACTGCGGCGAAAGAATCCACGTGTCGAGCACATACAGCGAGGCGCTCTCGACGCGACGTGTGGCGGTGCTGGTGCCACGCGCCACCGTGCCCGACCACGCGAAGGGGTTGGGGCTAAGCAAGGGCTGAGTGACCGCGCGCGGCGTGACCACATACGGTGTGTTGCTCACACGCTCGCGGCTGGATTCGACGCCCATCACCCACTCGTGCGCCGTGCCACCCCATGCGTGTCTTCCCAGCAGCGAGGCTTGCAGTGCATCGGCGCGATTCTGTTGATCCCGTGTCTTGGCACTGGCTTGCACCGTGCCTGCAGTAGGCCGCTCCGGTGCCGAAACCACGTAGGCATTTCGCGTGTCGCCAAGACGCGCCTTCAGCAGCAGAGATACCTCATCACTGAAGCGGTGATCCAGCGTTAAGGTGCTGATGTCGGCTTCGTTGCGCCAGAAATCGCGAGCCACCAATCCGTACCAGGTGTTGCGCGGCACCGCGAAGGGGGCGTTGCGCGTCACGTCGTAAGGCACACCCCAATCGGGCAGCGCGTCGCTGCGCAGGTGGTACAGGTCCGCACTGAGGCGTGTGGCTTCGCCGAGATGCGTGCTGGCGGCGATGGCCGCGCCGCGTCGTTCGTTGTGGAGTTGGTCGCGCCCTGCCACGTTCGAGCGGTGATCCATCACGTTTACGCGCAGTGCCGAGTCTTCACCTACCGGCCCATTGAGATCGGCCGTGAAGCGACGCAGTTGATCACTGCCCACTGAAAACTCGAGATCGCCGAACGCCGAACGCGTGGCGGCCTTGCTGGCCAGATTCACCGCTGCGCCCGTGGTGCCGCGACCGGCAAACGTGGAGCTGGGGCCTTTGGCGATTTCGACTTGCTCAATGGCGAAGGTCTCGCGCGAGACCACGCCGGCATCGCGCACGCCATCGACGAACACATCGTTGCGGGCTTCAAAGCCGCGAATGATGAAGCGGTCGCCAAAGGCATTGCCGCCTTCGCCCGTGCCCAAGGTGATGCCGGGTTGCGTGCGCAGCAACTCGCTCAAGGTGTGCGCACCGGCGTCTTCGATGACCTCTTTCGGGATCGCCACGATCGACTTGGCGGTGTCCAAAAGTGGGCGGGTGAACTTCTCCGACGAGGAGCGATCGATCTTGTAGGGCGCGGCCGCATCGGCATTGGGGTTCACCGGGCCGGGCAGACTGGTTTCGACCTCGACGCGTTCGAGCGTGGGCGTGTCTGCACCGGGCTGCGCGGGCCGGGGCGCTTGTGCCGAAGCCAGGCCGCTGGCCAAGAGTGCAACCGAGGTGGCTAGCGCGGGGCCGCGAAGACTGAGTGGGCGGCGGATGGCTGCGGAGGGGGAAGGGCCGGGGGTGAGGGGCATGGCAAATCCGTGAGGAAAAGATCAAGGACGCACATGCTATGGCGAATGCGAATGATTCGCAACACTGAAAAGGAAGAGGGCCGCGACCTGAAGCCAAGGTCGTGCCCTAACTCCTGCGCCTGCGCCTGCGCAGTCGCGGTGCTTTAGCGGGTCAGGAAATCCAAGAAACGTTTGACCAAGCCGCTGTAGGGCGGGTT
>JAIXVL010000171.1 GCA_027483045.1 Lysobacteraceae bacterium | reverse complement strand
GATGGTTTGAACATCTGGGTGGGCGCGGCGAGTTGCGCGATGAAGACGTGACCGCGCTCCGCTTTGAAGCTGCAAGTCTCGACGCGATCGGCTGTTTCGATGTTCTTGAACACGTGCCTGATTACCGCGCGGCGCTGACCGAATTCGCCCGTGTGTTGGCGGTCGGTGGGCGCTTGGTGCTCACCGTGCCGTTTATGGAAACCGAACAGAACACCTTGGTGCGCGCGCGCTTGAATGCAGACGGCAGCGTGGAGCATCTGCTTCCGCCCGAAATCCACGGCGATCCCGTGGCGGGCGGCGTGCTGTGCTTCTATCACTTCGGCTGGGATTTGCTCGAGGCCTGCCGAGCCGCGGGTTTCCGGCGCGCCGAGTGGGTGCGCTGCTTCGCACCCGAGTTCGCGCTTTACGGCCTCTGGACTTTGCGCGCGCTGCGCTAATCAGCGCGTGGCTTCACGCACCGGCGCTCTGCCGAAGTCCACCGCGGTTTCCGCCGACAGATAGGCAAAGGCCGCGTACGCTGCAACCTGTTGGTCCAGCGCCTTCGGATCGATCTTGTCGAGCGTGTCGTTCGGCGTGTGGTGGTAATCGAAATAGTCGGTGCCGTCTTGCGCCAGCTGCGCCCACGGCATGCCCAACATGACGAGTGGGCCCACATCTGGGCCGGGGCCGCCGCCGGTTTCTTCGGTCACGATGCCCAAAGGCGCCAGCACGCCCCCAATCTGCCGAATGGCGGGCAGAGCTTCAGGCGAAACACCCGCGCGAAGGGCATAGATGCGCCCGGCACCGAAGTCGCTTTCGGCGCCGACTTGATGCTGCTCCCATGCCGCACCCACGCTGGCCGCGTATTGGCGTGCGCCGAACAGGCCGTTTTCTTCGCTGGCCCACGCAATGAAGCGAATCGAGCGGCGCGGGCGTTCGGGGAGTTTCGCAATCGCTTCCGCAGCAGCCATGGTGATGCCGATGCCAGCCCCGTCATCCAGTGCGCCGGTGCCTTGGTCCCAAGAATCGAGATGGCCGCCGATCACCACAAACTCTTCGGGGCTTTCGCGGCCCGTGACTTCGCCAATCACGTTCCACGAGCGGCCCATGCCCATCTCAGCGGCGGCCAAATCCAAGCGAACGCGCACGGTTTCGCCGCGTGCCAACAGGCGGCTGATCTGGTCAGCATCGGGGCTCGACACTGCGGCAGCTGGAATCTTTCCGGTTTCCGCGTCATAGCGCATTACGCCGGTGTGGGCGAAGCGCTGCGTGCTGGTGCCGATCGAGCGAATCAGCAAAGCCACGGCGCCTTTGCGCGCGGCTTCTGATGCACCAGCTCCGCGCACGCCCACAGCGGGGCCATAGCCCGAGCCATCACGCGCGCGGCCCATGCGATAGCCCACGAACGCGATCTTGCCGTTCAAGCTGCCAGGCGCAGCGGCCTTGAGTGCATCGAAATTGGCGAATTCCACGATCTCGGCCTCGAGCGGCTTGCCACCGGTGCCTACCGATCCACCAAGCGTGGTCAGCACCAAGGGCTGCGCATGCGCGCCGACGATCTCGCCCGACTCATGGCCACGACGCCAGTAGGGGAAGCTCACTTCTTGCCGCCACACCTTGTCGAAGCCCAGCGCCTTCAGCTTCTGCTCGGCCCAGGCCACCGCGCGGTGATCGGCAGGCGTTCCCGCAAGACGCGGCCCCACCAGCGTGGTGAGTTCTTCCACGATGCCGAATGCGGCGCTGCCTTCCAAGGCGCGGTCGCGCAGGCCTTCGGCAACACGCAGATCCTTGGGCTCCAATCCGCTGCCGGGCAATGCCTCAGTTTGGCGCGGCGGGCCCATCGGCGAAGCGGCCATGGCGGTCGAAGCAAGACAGAAGCCGAGTGCAAGCGCTGAAAGCAAACGAAGCATGAGAACTCCAACAAGAAAACGCCGGAGATCAAGCCGGCGGTGAGTGAACTTAGCGCGCCTTGAGCGCGTCGCGAATCTCGGCCAGCAACTTGGCTTCTTCGCTGGGCTCGGGTGCTGCCGCGGGCGCCGGTGCTTCGTTCTTCTTCAAGCTATTGATGGCTTTCACCACCATGAAGATCGCGAAGGCCACAATCAAGAACTGAATGCTGGCGTTGATGAACAGGCCGTACTTGATGCTGACCGCAGCAATCTCCGTGCCATCCGGCGCTTTGGATGCAGCTTGCAGCACCCATTCCAGCGAAGAAAAATCCACGCTTCCGATCAGCCATCCGATCGGCGGCATGATCACGTCGGTCACCAAGCTCGACACAATCTTGCCGAACGCTGCGCCGATGACGACGCCAACCGCAAGGTCAATGACGTTGCCGCGCATCGCGAATTCTTTGAACTCTGAAATCATGCCCATGGGGGTTCCTGCACTAGCGAGGGCGCTGCGAATTGCAGCGTATCCAAGGGTAACTTCTTGAGCGCCAGCTGTGCTGGTTGATTGGTTTAAGCGACGTGTCCGCGAAGCTCTGCCACGCCCTCAAGCACCGCGTGATAGCGATCGCCCGGCTTCAATGCGGCAACACCCGCAGGGGTGCCCATGAAGATGAGGTCGCCCGCGCGCAACTGGAACAGGCCCGACAGGTACACCAGCACATCGTCCACGCTGAAAATCATGTCGCTCAAGCGCGAGGTCTGACGACGTTCGCCATTAATCTCGAGCCACAGCGCGGCATCGCCAGAGTGTCCGCAATCATCGATGTGGCGCAGCGCCGACACCGGCGCCGAGGCATCGAAGCCTTTCGACACATCCCACGGCAGGCGTTTTTCCTTGGCGATGGCTTGAAGGTCGCGGCGCGTCAGGTCAAGGCCAACGCCATAGGCGCAGACCAAGGCCAAGCCTTCGCCGGGCTTCAGTACGCCCTTCGCATCGCGGCCCAAGGCCACCACCATTTCCACTTCGTGATGCAGATCCTGAGTGCCGCTCGGGTAGGGCAGCTCTGGCGAAAGATGCACCGCATCCGCCGGCTTCATGAAGATGGTGGGCGTTCCGCGTTCCACGGGTGCACCCATCTCGCGGGCGTGGTCGGCGAAATTGCGGCCCACGCAATAAATGCGATGCACAGGAAAGGTGCTGTCACGGCCCAACAGGGGGATACGAGGCGCTTGCGGTGCAGCGAAGAGATCGCCGCTCATCGGCTCTGAATAACGGGCCGAGTGTTGGAGACGACGCGGTACTCGGCGTCGAGCACCGTCTTGTCGGGTGCAGCGGTGCGGCGCTGCGAGAGCTTGCGTGCGGCGCGGAAGGCCAACATGGCCAAGCCAACGAAGACGCCACCGACCAGCAGCAGCAAGAGGAGGGCAACGCCCGCCAACGCAAAGGCCACGCGCAGAAGCGGGTGACGGGGGCGGCTGGGGCGCAGGCGATGAAGTCGAGCAAACGGTCCGGGCATGTCCATGGGTGCGACAATCGGCAGGGCGCCGAGTATGGACGGAGCGATGAATTACGACGTAAGTGAAGTGTTAATCGAAGACGCACTGGTGCCCGAGGGCGAGTTGGTTGCGATCGATTTTCCTTTTGGCGGCGAGACCTTAGCGCTGCTGGCGCGGCGTCGCGACGAGGAATTGCAGGTCTGGCACAACGTGTGTCCGCACGCGGGGCGAAGGCTGGACTACGCGCCCGGGCGCTTTCTGGTGAGCGAGGGTAAGTTGGTCTGCGCGGCGCACGGAGCGCAGTTTTCGCTCGAGGATGGGCGCTGCATTGATGGGCCGGGGCGCGGCGGCGTCTTGGCCGGAATTGCCGCTAGTCGCGTCGCCGGTGGGTGGCGTTTGGTGCTCGGCCGTCCATAACGCTGTCCAGGCGGCCATGCTGGGCCAGCCAAACGAGGGCGCCGTAAAGCCCGGCGCAGACCGCAAGAAAGAGCAGGGCGGGCACCACCGCAGCCATCAACCGATCAATCGCATCGGTGAGGTGGACCGGGATCAGCCCAAGCAACAGCATGGCAAACACACCGGCGCTGGCGGCAAAGGAAATGGTGAGCCCGGCAATCCGATAGGTCGCGCGCTGGGTCTCTCTGAGCAGCGCATTGCCGAGCAAGGAAAGCACGATAAAGGGTGCGATCAAGGCGGATTCCAGCATCAGCAACTTCGCCCCGTAGAACCCAAGGCTCATGGCTTGAAACTGCGTGCCTTGAAGGTGCACCCAGGCGTCTCGGGCATTCCACGCCAGCAAACTGGCCGATGCGATCGCACCAATCCACAGCAGGGAGGTTTCCCAGCGGCGTAGCGCATCGTTGCTGGCACGGGCCATGAAAGTGCCTCTATCGGCGTTTTCACAACAGTATCACGCCGCTTCTGATCCGCGTCACCCTGTCGGAAGTAAGGCTTCGAGCAGATTGACCACGGCGACCGTGATGGCCAGATAGCCCAGCATGAGGGGCAGCCCCGTGCGAAGCAGATCGCGTGGTGTGTAGCCGCCGGGCCCCGACACCATCGCCAGAACAGGGTTCGAGGCGGAAAGGAAGTTGTTCGATGCCGACAAGGCCGTGATGAGCGCGAAGCTCAACGGGCTGCCACCGGCCGCTAAGGCCAAGTTGATGGCCATGGGCACCATGATGACCGTGGCGCCGACGTTGCCGATGACCAAGCCAAACAGCGCAGTGAGCAAGCCCAGCGAGAGTTCCAAGGCCCAAATCGGGGTGCCATCGCCCAAGCGCGCCAGCGTGTGCTGAGCGACCCAGTTGGCGGCACCGGTCGAGTCCATGGCCCATCCCAGTGGAATCAAGCAGGCCATCAGAAAAACCGTTTTCCAGCTAATGGCTTGGTAGGCCTCGTCCATATCGAGAACCCCTGTGACCAACAGGGCCGCCGCGCCGGTCATCAGGGCCAGCGGAACAGGGACCAAGGTGCTGAAGGCCAGCAGCATGGTGAAAACAAAGATCGCCACTGCCCACCACAGCTTGTGTGGGCGCTGCTCATCGGTGGGGTAGTCAGTGACCACGACGAAATCGCGCGACTCCGCGGCCTGAGCCAGATCCGTCCACACGCTGTGGAACACCAGCATGTCGCCTGCTTTCAGTGGAATGCGCCGGAGATTCTCGCGCCACACTTGGTTGTCGCGATTGATCGCCAAGAGGCTGATGCCCGAGCGCTTGCGCAGCCGCAGCTCTTCAGGGCGGCGGCCCACGAACGTGGAAGTGGGCGGAATCACAGCCTCGGAAATGCCCGCGCGCGCCGGATTGAACAGGTCGGCAAAGTGCTTCAGTCGCGACGACACGCGCAGAAGATTCTTTTGCGCGTAGTCGTGAATGCTTTGGCGGTCGCCCATCACGCCGATTACGGTGCCCACCCACAGCATTTCGTCGGCGGGCGGTGCGAGTCGCGCATCGTTCCCGCTGGAAAGCGCAAGAAACAAAGGTGCATCACGCTGTGCTTCGGCTTCACCGACCGACATGCCGACCAAGGGGCAATCAGCCGTGAGCGTGAGTTCCCAAAGCTCGCCTTCGATGCCATAGGTCTTCGCGAAGTAGCTGTCGGTGCGCCCCGGCGCCACGCCTTTCAGGGCATCGTCGCTTAGCCAGCGGCGTGCGCCGAAGTGCCAATACAGCAAGCCGAAGGCCACCAGCACGAGACCCACCGGCAGTGGCGCAAACATCGGCAATGGGTCGAGCGTGGCCGCACCGGGCGGCAAGTTGCGGTTGGCCGAAGCCAAGAGATCGTTGAGCAGAATCAGTGGCGACGAGCCCACCATCGTGAGCGTGCCGCCCATTATCACGGCAGCTGCAATCGGCAGCAGCAGTCGTGAGAGCGCGATCCCGGTGCGCCCTGCAAGACGCGACGCCACCGGCAGCATCAAGGCGGTGACTGCCGGGTTTTGCATGAAGGCCGAAAGCCCTGCTGCAAAGCCCGAGGCCAGTAGCAGCAAGCGCGACTCCATGCCTTTCGACATGCGCAGCAAGTTCACCGCCACACGATTGAGCACGCCGGTGCGATCCAGCCCTGCGCCCAGCACCATCGTGGCCATGAGGCTAATCACCGCATTGCCGGCGAAACCATCGAACAGGCGAGTGGCAGGCACGATGCCAAACAGACCGAGCGCGACGAGTACCACGAGTGCGGTGGCATCGGCGCGGATGCGGTCACTCATGAACATCAGCATGGTGAAGCCGACCAGCCCCAGCACCACGATCATGTCGGTGCTTAGCGCGAGTTCGGCGTTCTCCATGCGGGGTGCTCCTCAGCCGATGCGGTCGTAGAGCAAATCCCAAACGCCGTGGCCCAACTTCAGGCCGCGGGTTTCGAAATGCGTTTGCCGCCGCCATTGCGGGCGCTCGGCGGTGACCCCGGTGCCCATGCGATTGCGCAGCAGGGGCTCGGCCTCGCAGACCTCGAGCATTTGATTGGCGTAGTCCTCCCAATCGGTAGCGAGGTGCAGCAAGCCGCCCGGCTTCAATTTGCGCGCCAGCAGGGCCACGAACTCCGGCTGCACCAAACGGCGCTTGTTGTGGCGCTTCTTGTGCCAAGGATCGGGAAAGTAGATGCGCACTTCATCAAGCGTCGCATCGGCCACTTCGTGCTTCAGTACTTCAACCGCATCGTGGCAATAGGCGCGCAGATGACCGGCGCCCATTTCAGCGGCGCCATGCAGCAAGCGGCCCACGCCGGGTGCATGCACTTCAATGCCGACGAGATTTTTTTGCGGCTCGTTTTCGCAAGCGAACAGCAGTTGCTCCCCGTTGCCGAAACCGATCTCGATCACCAAGGGGGCTTCGCGGCCGAACGCAGCAGAAAAATCGCGAGGCGTGCCGGTGTAATCCAAACCGAAGCGCGGCCACTGCTCGTCGAGTGCGCGTTGTTGCCCGGCGGTCAGCCGGCCTTGGCGCAGCACGAAGCTGCGCACTTGGCGTTGCCCGGGCACCTCGGTGAAGGGCTTCTTCAACATCAGAAGAACAGACCGTCGGTCGGCGAAGAGGCAGAGGCATAGCGCTTGCGCGGAATGCGTCCGGCCAAGAAGGCCTCGCGGCCGGCTTCGATGGCTTTCTTCATCGCGCTGGCCATTAACACTGGGTTCTTTGCGCTGGCGATGGCTGTGTTCATCAGCACGCCGTCGCAGCCCAGTTCCATGGCAACCGCAGCGTCAGAGGCCGTGCCCACGCCGGCGTCGACCAGAATCGGCACCTTCGCGTTGTCGACGATTTCCAGCAGGCTCCACTTGTTCTGGATGCCCAAGCCGGAGCCGATCGGTGCGGCCAGCGGCATCACCGCCACGCAGCCGATTTCTTCGAGGCGCTTGGCTTGGATCGGGTCGTCGGTGCAATACACCATCACGTCGAAGCCATCGGCAACCAGAATCTCGGCAGCCTTCAGCGTCTCGGGCATGTGCGGGTACAGCGTTTTTTGATCGCCGAGCACTTCGAGCTTCACGAGCTTGTGCCCATCGAGCAGTTCACGCGCTAAGCGACAGGTGCGCACCGCGTCATCCGCCGTGTAGCAGCCCGCGGTATTTGGAAGGATGGTGTAGCGGTCCGGCGGCAGCACATCGAGCAAGTTCGGCTCGTTCGCGTGTTGGCCGATGTTGGTGCGACGAATCGCTACCGTCACGATTTCAGCGGCGGCGGCCTCAGTCGCCAGGCGCGTCTCTTCCAGGTCTTTGAACTTTCCCGTGCCGGTGAGCAGGCGCGAGCGATAAGTCTTGCCCGCAATGATGAGCGGGTCGTGCAGGGCAGGGGTCGTCATCCGCACATTATGGCGCGTCAACCGCCGCCCAGCGCAGGCACGATCTCAATGCGGTCGCCTTCTTTCAGCGCGCGGTCGGCATGCAGGCTGCGCGGCACGATCTCGCCATTCACTTCGATGGCGACCCGCTTCTGCGCCAAGCCCGCTTGCTCCAGCAATTCGGCAAGGCTTGTGGGTTGGGCCAAGGTGCGTGATTCGCCGTTTACTTCAATCTGCATGGAGTCCTGCGTTGCGGCTAATGGAATCGGAGCGCCATAATCCCCGCCACGCGGGTGTAGCTCAATGGTAGAGCTGT
>JAIXVL010000048.1 GCA_027483045.1 Lysobacteraceae bacterium | reverse complement strand
GCACCAACGGCTCGAAGCGCTTCCGCGTAGTCGGCCTGCGGAAAGCCGACGGCACTGGGCTGTTCGAGACCGCGGGCCACGGTGTCGGTGATCGATTGGATCGGTGCCAATGAATTGTTGATCTCATGCGCCATCACCCGTACGAGCCGGCGCCACGCTTCTTCTTCCTTGTCGCGCAGTGCTTTGCCGATGTCGCTGACCAAGCGCACCTGAAGTGGGCGTCCACCGCTGCGCATGTGCGAGCAACGCACGTGGTAATGGCCGTCTCCCGCGGGCAACTCTGCGCGCAAGGTGCCATCGCTAACCGCTCGCAGCGCACCGAGGCCCAAAGCGTCGAGTGAACGCCCGACCAATGTCGCTTCGCCTGTGCCCGCTAAGCGCTGTGCTGCGGCGTTGGCCAGATGCACTACCCCCGCGTTATCGAAAGCGATGACCGCGATTTCAACACCGGCAAGGACATCGTCGAGAAGGGCCGCGGACTCCTGCGATTTCAAGCGTTCCTGATGCAGTGCATCGGCAAGACGATTGAACTCATGAGCCACTTCGCCCAAGGCGCCGCGGGGCCGACGCGCGAGCCGGACGCTGTAATCGCCAGCGCGAAGCGCGCTTAGCAAATTCGCCAACGTCGTGATGCCACGAGCGCGGCGTCGAGCGAAGGCGAAGCCGAGTGCAGACGCAGCCGCAACACCGAGCGCCACTCCGGCAATGAACGGTACGGAAGCGGCCACAACGGCGATGGCGATCACGGACGTTTTGGCTCTTTGCCTAGACGCCGATAAAGCGCTTGGCGCGTGATACCTAACTCTTCGGCGGCGCGTTGGATATTGCCATCGCAGCGCCGGAGCACATGCGAGACGAGCAGCGCTTCAACCTCCTCCAGCGGATGTGCGCTCAGCAGCTCGAGTGCCGCTGCAGTCTCTGAACCGGCCAAAGGCGCGGGCGGAAGGGCGCGCACCGGGCCCAAGCCGAGCGCGTCTGCACCAATGGCACTGCCACCGCCAACCAGAACGGCACGGGCCATGGCGTGCTCCAGCTCGCGCACGTTGCCTGGCCACGCGTAGTTCTGAAGGTGTCGCTCGGCCTCAGGCGCAAGGCGCGGCATCTCCTGACCATAGCGTCGTGCAGCGGCGGCGAGCAGACGTCGCGCCATCGGCACGATGTCCTCGCGTCGCTCGCGCAGCGGCGGCAGCGTCAGCACCAACGTGTTCAAGCGATAGAGCAGGTCGCGACGGAAATGGCCCGCAGCGATGGCCTGCTCAAGGTCGGCATTGGTGGCAGTGACCAAACGCACATCGGCCTGACGCCGCTGTGAGGACCCCACACGCTCGTATTCGCCACTTTCCAGCACATGCAAGAGTTTGGGCTGCTGCGAGGCTGGGATGTTGCCCACCTCATCGAGGAACAGCGTGCCGCCGTCGGCCACTTCGAAGCGCCCGGCGCGATCGGCGCGCGCATCGGTGAAGGCGCCCCGCACGTGGCCAAACATTTCCGACTCGAACAGAGTTTCAGGAATCGCGCCCATGTTGACGCGCACGAATGGGCGGGCCGCGCGCCGAGATTGGCGATGGAGTGCTTCGGCCAATCGCGTTTTGCCCGTGCCGTTTTCGCCGAGTAGCAGGACATTGGCATCGGTGGGCGCAACGCGCTGCACGGTTTCCATCAGCTGGCGCATTATCGGCGACTCGGCCTGCATATCCGGATCAGCTTCCGGCGCAGTCACTGCCCGCCATGCGCCCTCTCTTCTCCGGCTGACCCCAAGCGCCAACTGATTGCGCAGGACGCTGAGCAGGCGCTGGTTATCCCAAGGCTTCTCAACGAAATCAGCAGCACCAGCGCGCAAAGTCGCCACCACAAGGTCCGTGCTACCCCAAGCAGTCATTGCCACCACCGGCAGCTCGGGGAAGCTCTGGCCAAGTTGGCGCAGCAGGGCCAGGCCTTCTTCGCCAGAAGTGGTGTCCTTGCGGTAATTCATGTCCACGAGCGCAACCGCGAAATCGCGCTTTGCGACAAGGGACAAAGCTTCCTCCGGCGATGCAGCGGCCGCACACGCAAAACCCTCCGCCTTGAGAAGCAAGCGGAGGGCGAGGCGAACATCGTCCTGGTCGTCGACGACCAGGACCCAAGGGGGCGACGTGGCGCTCATGGCCGCACTTTACTGCACGCGTGATTCATTCCTGACGCAGCACCACCGATGGCGCGACACGTGAGGCGCGGTAGGCAGGCAGAGCAAGGCTGCCGGCGGCCACCACCACGAGCAGCGCGGTGATCGCAACCACGACGCCCGGCTCCATGGGTGAGACGTCATACAGCCATGCCGACAGCAGACGCCCGCCCTGCCATGAGATCAGCAGGCCAATGCCAAGGCCGATGGCCAGCAGGCGCATGCCCTCGACCATCACCAGTCGAAACACGGCACGCGGCGTGGCACCCAGGGCCATGCGGACGCCCAGCTCTCCGGAACGTTGCGCTACGGCCTGACCCATCATGGCGTAGAGGCCCACCATGGCGATGCCGAGTGCCGTCAGACCCAGTAGCCCCATGAGCAGCATGAGGAAGCGGCGTTCGGCCATCGATTCGCGAATGGCGGCATCCATGGTGGTGATTGAATCCACAGCGATGCGTGCGTCGGCGGCCTCGGTCGTGCGGCGCAACGCGGTGAGGAACCCTTCGTCGAGGGTTTGTGCCCGAACCATCATGGACACTGAATTGCTCGGGACACCCACGTGGATGGGCCACAGCACTTCGTTGCGGGGTTCGGCATCAAGCCCGTTCTGGCGCACGTCCTCGATCACACCGATGATCTCAATAGGCTCGCCATTGACCGCGAAGTTCAGCTTTCGTCCGATCGGATCGCGATCGCCGAAGAGCCCCGTCACGAGAGAACGGTTGACGATGACCTTGCCCGCATCCGCCTCGGGATTGCCTGAGAAACCCCGGCCCTTTACGACTGAAAGTCCCATCAGGTCGAGATAGCTCATCGACGCCAGCTGGATTTCAGCGAGCGGCGCACGACCTGGTGGCGGGGGCGGATCACCGACCACGCTGATGTCGCCATTCCAGCCGCCGCCAACGATCACGGGCGGCAGCATGACTGCACCGACCCCGCTGACGCCCGGCAGCCTTGCAAGCCGCTCCTGCAGGTTTTCGATTAACGCCCACGCGGCCGAAGCCGGCTTCCCGGGATCGAATGTGCTGGCGAAACCATCCACGACGTCGAAGGGCAGGACGATGCGCACGGCCACCAGCCCTTCGGGATCGAAGCCGAGCGGCTGGTCGCCGAGACGACGCAAACTGTCAGACAGCAGCGCCGCGCCCAGCAGCAACACAAGCGACAGTGCGATCTGGGCCGCGACCAGAGCGCGCCGAATGCGCTGGCGTTGAGCATCCATGCCACCGCGTGCGCCCCCGCGCAGTGCGCCAGCGAGATCATTGATGGCGAGGCTGCGGCCGGCCAGCAATGCGACCACGAGCCCAACGCCCCAAGCAACAGCGAAGGTCAGCGCCATCGCGCCAGCCCCAAGGCGAACCTCGTCGGCACGGATGATCCAGGACGATGCACTTTGCATCAATACGTCGAGCACGCCGTGAGCCGCCAAGAGGCCGACAACCGCCGCCAGCGTCACGATCAACATGATTTCGACCAGCAGCGCGCCGAACAGTCGAAAGCCACGAGCACCCAGCGCGATGCGCGTTGCCGTTTCGCGCCGGCGCTCGAACACATGAGCCAGCACGAGGTTAGTCACACTGGCGCTGCCCACCAACAGCAGAAGCCCCACAGCGAAACCGAAAAGCAAGGTGACGCGTCGAGTGCCGCGCGTGAATCGTTCGACCACGGGCTCGACCACGAGACGGAGCTCGGCGTGGTTGTCCGGGTACGCCGCCGCAAGGCGATCGGCATAGGCGGTCATTTCCGCCTGTGCGGATGACAGGGTCTTGCCCGGCGCAAGTCGACCCCACAACACATAAGCGTTGCCACCGCGATTTCCGCCGTCACCGGCGAGGACGAGTGGAGAGGCAAGGTCAGAGGCCGAAACATCGAACGTTTCGAAGCGCATCCCTGGCGGTGCAATACCGATCACCCGGTGCGGGCGATCCAGCAAATTGATCGTCTCGCCAAGAATGCTGGCGCGCCCAGCGAAATGCGCCTTCCAGAAGGCGTCGCTGAGTACAACCACATCAGTCTCGCCGCTTTCCAGATCAGCATCAGTGAACCAACGACCCAGCTGCGGCGCCATGCCGATCACATCGAAGTAGCCCGGCGTGACTTGCGTGTTTCGCACCGTAATCGAGCGACCCTCAATCGGCACCAGCCCCGCGCCACCGGTCACGCCCGCCGCCGCCGAGAACGAGGTTTGCTTGCTCAGGAATTCCAGTACTACCGGACCGGACACCGGCGGCCCCACTCCTGTTGGCCCCTGACTCCGCCGGATCTGCACGATGTCCTGCTGCGCCGGGTAAGGCAGCGGCCGCAACAGCAGCGAGTCGACGATGGCCATCACTACGGCGGCGCCACCGAGCGCGAGGCCCAGACTGAGAATCGCGCCGAAAGCCAGTCCTGCGCGGCGCAGAAAACCTGTCGAGAAGAAGGCGTTCGCGGCGTTCATCGGGCTTCCTCGGCGACTCGGCGACCACCCAGCAAGGCGCGCATGCGGCGCTCTTCTTCGTGGCGCAGGCGATGCATGGTTTCTTCATCCACGATGCGCCCATCGAACATGTAGATGCGTCGCTCGGCCAACTCAGCAAAGCGCGGATCGTGCGTGACCATGCACAAGGTCGAGCCCTGCGCATGTAGCTCACCGAGCAACTCCATCACTGACTCGGCGTTGTGCGAATCGAGGTTGCCGGTGGGTTCGTCAGCGAGAAGGATGGCCGGCTCCCCGACAAGGGCACGGGCCACCGCAACGCGCTGCTGCTGGCCGCCCGAAAGCTGCGCCGGGTAATGCCGCATGCGATGGGCCATTCCCACGCGCTCCAAAGCGCGAGCAACACGCGCCTCGCGATCGGCCTTGGAAATTCCGTCGCGATAGGTCAGCGGCAGCCCGACGTTGTCGGCCACGCTCATGTCGCCGATCAGATTGAAGGCTTGGAAGATGAAGCCGATTTCCTGATTGCGAACCTGTGCACGCTCGTTCGCACGCAAGCCTTCGACGGCACGGCCCTTGAAGCGATAGCGGCCACCGTTTGGCTCGTCGAGCAAACCAAGCAGTGAGAGCAGCGTCGACTTACCGCAGCCCGACGGCCCGGTGATCGAGACGAACTCGCCAGCGGCGATGTCCAGGTGAATGCCGGAGAGAGCGTGGGTCTCAACGTCCTCGGTCAAGAAGATCTTGCGGACGTCTTCGAGGGCGATGATTGGGGTCTTCGGGTCCATGTCGTTTCTCGTAGCAGAGGCGTGGTTGGGGGCGTTGGAGGTCATTGGAGCGAAAGCTGTTCGGCGCCTTCGTAGGCACGGGTGTCGGAGAGGATGAGGCGATCCCCTGCCTTAACGCCGCTGAGGATTTCGACGCGATCTGCGGAGACGCGACCAATCGCGACGTCGATGCGCTCTGCGCTGTCGCCGTCGGGAGAGACGCGGTAGAGCGACACGGTCTCGCCGGGGCGCGCAGCACCCGGACGGCCGACGTTCAATGCACGCGCAATGGTCTCGACGACGACCGTGGCGTTCACGGTTTGGTCTGGACGAGCAGTGGCCGGAAGCTCACCGTCGAAGCGCAGGTCAACCAGCACTGAGCCGCTGACCACAGCGGGGTCGATGCGGCTCACCTTCGCAGCTACAGATTCACCGCCCACGGTCACGCTGGCGGCTTGGCCGATGCGCAGATCGGAAGCAAGGAACTCAGCAATACGCACTTGGGCCATCAAGCGTCCGGGTTTCGCGACGCGTGCGAGGTTGGCGCCGAGCGCGACCTGCTGGCCGGCTTCTACGACGACTTGCTGCACCACGCCTTCCAGACCAGCGCGCACGCGCAGGTTGTCGACGTCTGCACGGCGTCGTGCTTCGATCGCGCGCAGCTGCGTGAGGCGCGCGTTCTCGGCGCGGTTCTGCGTAGCGATGTTGGCGCCAAACTTCGCGACGCGCTCCTTCTCGATATCAGACCGACGCGCCAACTGCTCGGCTTTGACCCGCGACTGCCGTGAGGTCAAGCCGGAAACGATGCCGCGTCGGCTCAGTTCGGCTTCGGCATCGGCCTGCATGGTCGCGATGGTGCGGTCGGCTTCCGTCGCCAACAGCGCTGAGCGCAAGTCGAGCAGCTGGTTTTCCAAGGAGACGCGCTTCGCCGATGCATCGGCTTCGGCGGCCGGCAGTGCGCTGGACGCGGCCATCAATGCTTCATCGAGCTCGGGATTGCTGAGTTCGAGAAGCACGGTGTCGGCAGAAACCGATGTGCCTGCGGGCACAATCACCTTTTCCACGCGAGCACCGGTGGACGCAGCGACCCAGCGAAACTCGAGCGGCACCAGCGATCCCGTACCGCGCATGTCGCGCGCCATCGGGCCCTCGACGACGGTGTCGATCCACACCGAGTCGCGCTCGACCGGGCGCCCGCTGCGACCGAGCGTCGCGATGGCCACAGCAATGATGGCAAAGAGAACGGCGGCGCCGAGCACGATGATCCGGCGGCGGCGAAGTTTGTCGGTGGCGATGTCAGGGCGGGCGATGTCCATGCCCGGAAGAACGCACGGTGCGTGCCAACTCGCGATCAATGCGAATCAAGCACTTCCAGACTCTGTCATGCGCAGCGTCCGGAAACGGACAGTCCGAAGTCGGACAAACGCGACTTGCGCGCGCACTGAGCCCGACGACCTTCCCCTTCGTCGCATGGCGAGCATCGAACTGGCGGACTAGCGTGACGGTTCTTTCCCTCGAGCCTGCTCATGCGCCTCGCCCTGATCACTCACGCTTCAGAGTTCTGCGGGCCCGCCGCAGTGCGTGGCCTCCTCGCCGCGGGATTCGAGGTGTTGGCTAGCGATCCGCGCTTCGCACAAGGCGACTGCCTGGTTCGGTTCATGGCGCGTTTTCCTTCGGTGCGCACCCGTTCAAGCACAGACGCGACGGCCTTGCTCGAGGACGCGCGTGCGACCGGGCTTCCTCTGCATGTGGTGGTGAGCAACGACGTCCACCCCGCGCATCAGCGCGCCACCGGTGAGGCCACCGCAGGTGACTTGCGCGAGGCCCTCGAGGCGCTGGTTGTGGCGCCCTTTCAACTGCTCACTGCGGCGGCCGGTGTATTCCGCGCACAAGGCCAAGGGCGCGCCATCGTGATCACGTCCAGCCGCGACCGTCTCCCGCAACCCGGCGGTGCCATCGCCGATGCCGCGCGCGCAGCGACCAACGCGCTCGTGCGCGGCTTTGCGGTCGACCTCGCGCCGTTTGGTGTCGCGGTGAACGCCATCGCGCCGAACTTCTTCGCAAGCGAGGCCTACTTCCCGAAGGCTCGCTACGTCGACGATCCCATCGGGCACGCCTTCGTTTCTGAGCAAGTGCCTGCGGGCCGTTTGGGTGACGAAGCGGAGTTGGCCGCACTCGTCACCTACCTCGCAACCACGCCCGGCAACTTCCACACCGGCAGCGTCATCGAGTTCGCGGGCGGCTGGCCGGCGGGTCGACCGCGCCCTTGGTGACCGTCGCGATGGCGGTGTTCTGATTCAGCGCCCGGCTCAGAACGTTGCGAGGAAGGCCTGCACCGCGGCCACCGTGCGCGCCGAGTCCTCTTCCTGCGGCACGTGACCGAGGTCGTCGAACACCACGAGCTGGCTTTCGGAGATTGCCGCGTGGAAGCGTTCGCCAGCGGCCAAGGGAATCAAGCGGTCGCGCGCGCCCCAGAGGATCAAGGTCGGCTGCGTGATCGCCGAAACCGGCTTCGTGCTTGCCGGCTCTCCGCGCTTGCCGAAACGTGACATCAGCGCCGCGCGGTTGCCTTCGCGCGTGGCGAGATCGAAGTAACGATCCACCAGTTCGTTCGAGACTTTCGAGGGATCGCCGTACACATTGCTCAAGCTCGATTCGATGACGCCACGCGGCAGCACACGCTGCAGAACAGGCGCCGCCCAACTCATGCGTGCCAGTCGGAATCCAATCGGCACGGAACGCGGCGCCGTGGAGGCAGCAGCGACGACATCAGCTGCCGGCGCTCCCGATGCGTCAACAAGCACGAGGGCGGCAACGCGTTCCGGATGCGCAAGTGCGGCCTGCCACGCGATGCCGCCGCCATAGGAATTTCCGGCGATCACGGCACGTTCAACGCCAAGACGATCGAGCACCGCCGTCAACACGGCGACCTGCCTCTTCATCGAGTAGTCGTGCGCCGGATCGGGGCCGGTGAGCCCGAAACCAGGCAAGTCGTAACGGATCACCCGGCGCGCCGGCACGAGTGCGTCCGTCCAGCCCTGCCAGGTGTGCAGCGAATCGCCGGTGCCATGCAGCAGCACGATCGGCATAGGGTCGTCGCGCGGGCCTTCATCGCGGAAGTGAATGGGCAGGCCAAGCAACGTTTCAAACTGCGAAGGCGGTGCGCCCCAACGCGCTGAGAGTTCTTCCACTGGACGATCAGGTGCCCAGTTCCACGCGATGAATCCGCCAAGCCCAAGCAACGCCAGCGTGAGGAGCAGCAACAGGCCACGCGCAACAAAACGTGTTGCACGTTTCAGCGTCGCGCACGGCGAAAGCATCAGGGCTTCGGTGCCGGTGCGCCTTGCACCGAAGAGTGACCTGCAGCCGCCGCCGATGAAGCGACACCATCGGGGCCTCGCGCCCACTCTGCCGTCGGGTCATTGGTCTGCGCCTTCGGCTTCGCTTTCGCCCACGCAACGAAACTGCGGCGCTGCGCCGGCGGTTGAGCCGTACTGCCCGTCGAAGGCGACGCCGCTTCCACTTGGGCTGCTGGCGCTTCCTCCTCGGGTTCATCGGTGCCATTCAAGCTCTGGTAACGATGCGCACCTGCAAACATCGCAGAAAGCGGGCCGTAGCCGTGCGAGAGGCCGTCCAACTCACAGGCCACAACCGCAGTCGGCAGCGATACAAGGCCCGCCACGGTCAAAACCAGAAAAAAACGCTTCATGGCTGCGCACCTTCCGCAAGAAAACCCTGTTGCTCGGAATAAACCTTCACGAATGTCGGCGACCCGCGCTCTCGCGCGACGGCCTGCCACAGCATGTTCGCCAGCGAAGCCCGCTTCGCGACAAACGCCTTCGAGAAAACGAGAAAGTACGCCTTGCTCATCACCCTCGGGCCAGCCACTTCCAAGGGCACGTCCTGATTCGCGCCGAAGAATCCTGCCGCTTGCGGTTCACTCATCAGCGCTGCGTCCAAGCGCCCTGCGCGCAACTTCGCAACCATGGCTTCAGCATTAGGGTGCTCTTCATCAACAAGCAAACCGCGCGCACGCGCGAACACTGCGCTTGAGGCACCACGATCGGCGCCAACGCGTCCGACAATGCCTCGAAACGCCTGCCCATCCCACGAGGGCTCCGTGCCCTTTCGTCGAATCAGAATCACACCCAGCTGAAACATACGCGCCGCCTCATCCGCATTGCCCTGCGCATTGCGTGGATAAACCAAGGTACGTGCACGTTCTTCGGTGTACGAGGCGCCCACGATGCCGTCGAAATCGCCGCGCGAGGCCAAGGCTTGGCAACGCAACCATGGCAAGGGCACGAACTCCATCGGCTGCTGAGGCATCTTCGCTGCCACGTTGCGCAGCATTTGGATCGAGAAATGCTGCGAATCCGCACCGCCCAATGCGTTGTTGTAGCAAAGACGGATGGGAGCTTCCGCCGCCATCGCTGCGCATGCGCCCAGCGCGGCCGCGAGCGACAGCATTAAGCAAGCCAGTCCTTTGGCAAGGCCGTGGCTCACTCTTCAATCAACTCCAAGCGATCCAGCTTCAAGCTATACGCCGACGTGGCCATGGCGTTCTGCGTGATGTCGATTTGAATCGTGCCGTGCACCCAATACGCATCCCACAAATTGCCCAGCTCAATCGGATTCTCAGGCTTGATGTAGATGAGCTGATTCGGCGGCGGCGGCGGCACGTGAATGCAAGCGCCGAAGTACGGCACCAAAAACATTTCGGTCACGCGCTGACGATCATCGAACGCGATCGGCACCAGATAACCCGGCACCTTGCCGCGCACACCCTTCATGGCCGCAACGGTCTTGGTGCTGGTCATCACTTGCGGCATCTGCATCTCGCCGTCGTGTCCAATCTCAGGCATCTCTTCCAGCGCCTTCAGGTCTTCCGGCGGAAGCAGTTCCAACCAGTCGATCTCACGCTCATCGGAACTTGCAGAGGCAGACGTGTTGGGCTTGGCGCCCACAGCAGGTTCGGCGGCAAAAGTCTTTGGCACCGGAGCGAGCGTGAGTGCGCCAAGGAGTACGGCAGCAGAACAAAGCGAAGAACAAAAACGCATCAGAAGCACCTTAGGTCAACGATCGACGGCCACGCCGTCTTGTAGGGAGCGCCAGTACGCCAGAACCGCCGGCACGAGCCCGAGAAGAATACCCCCCAACCAGATGCCGCCGAGCAAAAGGAATTCGCGGGCAGACGGCAGGCCGGGCGCCAGGAACAGCCCGAAGCGGGCCTCAAGCCATGGCGAAAGCGCCCAAAGTGCAGCCTCCAGCAGGGCGACTCCGGCCAGAATTCCTGCGCCTGTCAGCAAGGTGGCCTCGGCCACCAGCAGGCCAAAGACATGCCTCGGACCGGCGCCCACGGCACGCAATAGGGCCATTTCGCGGCGGCGCTCGTTCAAGGTGGCCAGAATGGTAGTGAGCAGCACCATCAAGGCCGCAAGGACCGAAGCGGCAGCCGCGACGAACAGCGCGCGCTCCACGCCGCCCATCAAATCCCAAAGCTGTTGCAAGGCCACACCCGGCAGCACGGCAATCAAAGGCTCTGCGCGGTATTCGTTCACCACCCGCTGCACTTGGAAGGTCGACATGCGCGACTCCAAGCCCACAAAAACCGCCGTCACGTTTTTGGGGGTCAGCACTTCGGGCGGCAAGGCTGTGGCATCGGCTGGGCCACGTCCGATGGGCGCGCCACCACGCCAGTTCACGTGGATGGCTTCGATGGCCTCGAGTGAGACGTACACGCCTTGATCGATGGCGGTACCAGTACGCGCCAAAACGCCCACCACGTTGAACGGCTGATCATCATGCTTGTGCACCGCCACGCGTGCGGTGCCGTGCGCCAACACGATTTCGCTACCCACCTTGTAGCCCAATTGCTCGGCCACATCGGAGCCCACAACCGCATCGTGCAAGGCGCTGAAGGACTGCCCCGTCGCGAAACTCAGGCCGCGGCGATCGCCATAGCCCATGCGCGTGAAGTACTCCGTGGTGGTGCCCACCACGCGATAGCCCTTGTGCGAATCACCCAAGCTGATCGGAACCGTCCACGCGACCGGTGGCAGCGCCGCCAGTTTTTTGTAGGTGTCCCATTGCAGATTGGCGGTCGGCTCGCCCAAACGAAACACCGAATACAGAAGCAGCTGCACGGGATGCGAGCGCGCGCCGACGATGAGGT
>JAIXVL010000138.1 GCA_027483045.1 Lysobacteraceae bacterium | reverse complement strand
GTAGAGCTCGACGATCAGCGCTTCGTTGATGTCGGCCGGCAGGTCGGCACGATCAGGCACAGCCTTGAAGGTCCCGGAGAACTTGTTCGCGTCCACATCGCACCAGGTAGGAACCAAATCCATCTGCTGCGACTGAGCCACGGCCTCCTTGACGCGCAGCTGAGCTGCGGACTTTTCCGTCAACGAAATCTGATCACCGGCGCGCACTTGGAACGACGGCAGGTTCACCGACTTGCCGTTGACCATCACACCGCGGTGCGAAACCAACTGACGAGCCTGTGGACGAGTGACGGCGAAACCCATGCGGTACACCACGTTGTCGAGGCGCTGCTCAAGCATCTGAAGCAGGTTCTCGCCGGTGTTGCCCTTACGGGTTGCGGCCTTCTTGTAGTAGTTACGGAACTGACGCTCAAGCAGACCGTAGATACGCTTCACTTTCTGCTTCTCGCGAAGCTGAGTGGCGTAATCCGAGAGCTTGCCCTTCTTCGCGACCGGACCGTGCTGACCCGGCTTTTGCTCGAGCTTGCACTTGCTGTCCAGCGCACGCGCCGGCGACTTGAGACTGAGATCTGCACCCTCGCGACGAGCGAGTTTGCAGGTGGGACCAATATAACGAGCCATGTCTTTTGCTCCTTGCCCTTAGACGCGACGCTTTTTAGGCGGACGGCAGCCGTTGTGGGGAATCGGCGTGACATCGATGATGTTCGTCACCTTGTAACCGACGTTATTGAGCGCACGAACCGCAGACTCGCGGCCCGGGCCCGGGCCCTTCACGTGAACTTCGAGCGTCTTCAGCCCGTAGTCCAGAGCAGCCTTGCCCGCCTTCTCGGCAGCAACCTGCGCCGCGAACGGCGTGGACTTGCGCGAGCCGCGGAAGCCTGCGCCACCGGAGGTGGCCCAGCTCAGAGCATTGCCCTGACGGTCAGTGATGGTAATGATGGTGTTGTTGAAAGAAGCTTGAACATGCGCGATACCGTCAGTGACGATGCGCTTGATCTTCTTCTTTGCCTTGTTGGCGGCAGCCGGCTTATTCATTTTGGCTGGTCCTTACTTCTTGATGGCCTTGCGCGGACCCTTACGGGTACGGGCATTGGTCCGGGTACGCTGACCGCGGAGCGGGAGGCCACGACGGTGACGAACACCGCGATAGCAACCCAGATCCATCAGACGCTTGATCGACATACCCACTTCACGGCGAAGATCACCCTCGACCGTGTACTTGCCGATCTCAGCGCGCAAGCGCTCGATTTCCGGCTCCGACAACTCCCTGATCTTTGCGTTCGGGTTGACACCCGAAGCAACGCAAACCAGGCGGGAACGGGTACGACCGATCCCAAAAATACTCTGCAAGCCCACCCAGACATGCTTCTGGACAGGCAGGTTGACACCCGCAATGCGCGCCATTACGCGATCTCCACAGTGTTGGCCGCTTGTTAGCGGCGCAAAGAATCGAAAAGTCTACACTGGCCTGGGGTTAAATTGAAGTCAGAGCCCAAACGGGACCTAACTCGGCATAGGGAGTGTGCCCATGCTCCGGCGACGAACCGGGGTTGGCTAAGCGGCTCCGAAGAACCGCCCTCGCCGCCCGCGCTACTCTTGCGCGGGCCCGCCTCGGATCATCCGCGCGCCAAGCCGCCGCGCGGACCGCCCTTCAAATTGGCCTTCTTAAGAAGGCTGTCGTATTGATGCGAATACAGATGCGCCTGAACTTGCGCAGTGAAATCCATCACGACCACAACAACAATCAACAGCGATGTGCCGCCGAAGTAGAACGGAACCTGCCAGCTCGCTCGCAGAATCTCCGGCAGCAAGCACACCGCAACAAGATACAAAGCACCGATCAGGGTCAAACGCGTCAGCACACCGTCGATGTATTCACCGGTCGCGCGACCTGGACGAATACCGGGCACCAAGGCACCGGACTTCTTCAGGTTGTCAGCGGTTTCTTGGCTGTTGAACACCAACGCTGTGTAGAAGAACGCAAACCCGATGATCAGCACCGCATACAGGATCATGTGCAGAGGCTCGTTCGGCGCCAGCGCCGTCGCGAACTTTTGCAGCATGAGCGTCAGTTCCGCTTGCCACGACGCGTCTGTAGCAGCAGCCGCAGCAGTAGCAGCACCCTGCCCGCCGGTCCAATGCGTGATCGTCGCGGGAAGCATGATCAGGCTCGACGCAAAGATCGGGGGAATCACACCCGACATGTTCAGCTTCAGCGGCAGGTGTGAACTCTGGTTCTGATAGCCCTGACGGCCACCCTGACGGCGCGCGTAATTCACAGTAATGCGACGTTGCCCGCGCTCCATGAACACCACGAAGTACACGACGCCCAAGACCAGCACGCCGATGACCAAGATGGCGAACCAGCTGATTTCACCGGCACTGACACCACGCATCGTGCTGATGAGTGCGCCAGGCAAGCTGGCCACGATGCCAGCGAAAATGATCAGCGAGATGCCGTTTCCGATGCCACGCTCGGTAATCTGCTCACCAAGCCACATCAAGAAGATGGTGCCGGCCGTCAGCGACACGACGGCAGTGAACACGAAGCCCATACCCGGGTTGTACACGACAGGAGCGCCGCCGGCGCTCTGGCCCTGCAGTGCAGTCGCGATGCTGCCAGCCTGAATGATGGCAAGCACGACCGCACCGTAACGCGAGTACTGCGTCAGCTTGCGACGCCCTGCCTCGCCCTCTTTCTTCATCGCCTTCCACGGCTCGTACACCTGCCCAAGCAACTGGACAATGATCGAGGCCGAGATGAAGGGAATCACATTGAGCGCGAGAATACTGAAGCGAGAAAGCGCGCCGCCCGAGAACATGTTGAACATGTCCACGATGCCGCCCTGGCTTTCGAACAGCGACAGCATCGCTTGCGGGTTGACGCCCGGCACAGGAATGAACGTACCGATCCGGTAAACGATCAGCGCCAACAGGACAAAAAGAAGGCGATCCTTGAGCTCGGAAAACTTTCCGAGCCCGCCAAGCATGCTTCCCGCACTCGAGGCCAAAGTATTACTCCACGCTTCCGCCGGCTGCTTCGATCGCCGCCTTAGCACCGGCGGTCACGAGCAAACCCTTGATGGTCAGCTTCTTGGTCAGCTCGCCCTTATTCACAACCTTGACCTTTTTGGCGTCGGTGGTGATGAGCTTGGCAGCACGAAGGACGAAGATATCGATCACGTCCGTGTCGAGGCGCTCCAGCTGATACAGCAGCACTTCAGCAGACTCGTGCGCCATCTTGGAACGGAAACCGATCTTCGGCAGACGGCGCTGCATAGGCATTTGACCGCCTTCAAAGCCAGCCTTGATCTTGCCCTTACCGCTGCGAGCGAAGGAGCCCTTGTGGCCGCGGCCGCAGGTCTTGCCCAAGCCGGAGCCGATACCGCGACCAACGCGAACGCGCTCTTTGCGCGCACCGTCGATGGGGGAGAGAGTATTGAGACGCATGGGATGCTCCTTAGGCCTCGACGCGAACCAGATAGTGCAGCTGATTGATCAGGCCACGAACCTGCGGGGAATCCTGCAGTTCGCGCACGTCATTCAGCTTGTTTAGGCCAAGCGCGCGCACCGACAAACGGTGACGCTGCTGGCAGCCGCGAAGTCCGCGAACCAGGCGAACTTTGATGGTCTTATTGGCCATGGAGAATCTCCTCAAGCTTCTTGCCGCGCTTGGCAGCGATCTTTGCCGGCGAGTGCATCGCAGAGAGACCCTTCACAGTCGCGCGAACCAAGTTGATCGGGTTACGCGAACCGACGGCCTTTGCAAGCACGTTCTTCACGCCGACGGCCTCAAGCACTGCACGCATGGCGCCACCGGCGATGACGCCAGTACCTTCCGAAGCGGGCTGCATGTAAACGCGGGCAGCGCCGTGGCCGGCCTTTACCGGATGCCACAGGGTGCCTTCGTTGAGATCAACGACAACCATCGCCTTACGGGCGTATTCCATCGACTTCTGAATGGCGACCGGAACTTCCTTGGCCTTGCCATAACCGAAACCGATCTTGCCAGCGCCATCGCCGACCACGGTCAGCGCGGTGAAGGTGAACTGACGACCACCCTTAACCGTCTTCGACACGCGGTTAACAGCGATCAGCTTTTCAATCATGCCATCGTCGCTGCCTTCACGGTCGCGGCGATCACGGCTTTCATTGCTGCTCATGAGCTTCTTCCAAAAATTACGGCCTTTGGCCGCTTATCGTTGTAGTAAGGCTTGCCGATATACGGCAAGCCTGGGTGCTTCTTAGAACTTCAAGCCGCCTTCGCGAGCAGCATCGGCGAGCGCCTTGATGCGGCCGTGGAAGCGGTAGCCCGAGCGATCAAACGCCACGGACTCAATACCGGCAGCCTTAGCCTTGGCGGCAATCGAGTGGCCAACCTTGGCGGCGGCAGCAAGATTCTTGCAGCCATCCAGGCCGGCCTTGACGTCAGCTTCCAACGTCGAAGCAGCGGCGAGAACGCGCGAGCCATCGGCAGTGAAAATCTGAGCGTACAGGTGCTGACCCGTGCGCAAAACCGACAGGCGAGCAACGCCGAGGGTGCGAATGTGGAGGCGCGTCGTCTTGGCGCGACGCAGACGAGCAATTTTCTTTTCCATTTCTGGTGACCTCTGGAAAGCTGAAGTTGAGGGGAAGGAACAACCACGCTGCATACCACCGTCCGGTAGCGACACAGCAACGATGGAACCGCCTTACGCCTTCTTGGCTTCCTTAATGATGATTTTCTCGCCCGAGTAACGCACACCCTTGCCCTTGTAAGGCTCCGGCGGACGGAACGAACGGATCTTGGCAGCAACTTCACCCACCAACTGACGGTCTGCGCCAGCGATCAGAATTTCGGTCTGAGTCGGGGTGGTGATGCTGATGCCTGCTGGCGTAATGAAGACCACCGGGTGCGAGAAGCCGAGCGACAATCCCAGATCCTTACCCTGCATGGCCGCACGGTAACCGACGCCGACCAGCTCAAGCTTGCGCTCGAAACCCTCGGAGACGCCCTTCACCATGTTGCTCAGGATGGCGCGCGCGGTACCAGCCATCGCAATGGCATCTGCATTAGCAGCCACCAAGGTGACTACGCCATTCTCGTTACTCAAATCCACGCCAGAGGGCTTCTTCAACGCCAAGGTACCCTTCGGGCCCTTCACGGTGAACTGCTCAGCGGTCGTGCTCACTTCCACACCCTTCGGGAGGGCAATCGGCTTCTTGGCGACGCGGGACATAGTTCAGTGCTCCTGCATCAAGCCACGAGGCACAGGACTTCGCCGCCGACGCCAGCATGGCGTGCGTCGCGATCAGTCATGATGCCCTTGGAGGTGGAAATGACAGCGATACCCATGCCACCGAGGACCTTGGGAAGCGCATCCTTGCCGCGGTACTGGCGCAGGCCCGAACGCGAGAAGCGTTCAATGCGCTCAATGACCGGACGGCCTTCAAAATACTTCAACACAATCTCAAGTTCCGGCTTCTTGGCGTCGCCCATTTGGCGGACGTCGAGGACATAGCCCTCAGCCTTGAGAACGTTTGCGACAGCCAGCTTGATCTTCGACGCGGGCATCTTCACCGACGTCTTGCGGACAGCAAGTGCGTTCTTGATACGCACCAACATGTCAGCGATGGGATCAGTCATGCTCATTGGGAGTTCCTTTTGAGTAGCACCGATATCCGCTTTCGCGAATGGGTTGTGGAAAAACCCGGCCTTTTCGGGCCGGGTGGAG
>JAIXVL010000098.1 GCA_027483045.1 Lysobacteraceae bacterium | reverse complement strand
CTTGATCAGGCCCTGGCCATCCATGGCGTAGAGCGTGTCGAAGACATGCGTGGCGAAGGTGCGCGTGATGGCGGCGGTGATGACATGCGGGTCGAGGATGACGACCTCGGATTCCAGCACGACGTCCAGCGCCTGCGCGTCGCGCACCAGAATGCCGGCCCGCGCGGCGAGGCCGGTGCCCGCCATGATCGCCGTGGGGGTCGCCAAACCCAAAGCACACGGACAGGCGATCACCAGCACCGCCACGCTGGTGATCAGCGCTCGCTCCCAGTCGCCGGTGGTGACACCCCATCCCACCAGCGTGCCCAGCGCAATCAACACCACCGCCGGCACGAACACGGCGCTGACGCGGTCGACCAGTCGCTGGATCGGCGGCTTGCGGAGCTGCGCTTCTTCGACGAGGCGAACGATCCGCGCCAGCGTCCCTTCCGCGGCCGATGTCCGGGCGACGGCGACGATGCGCCCCTCGCCGTTCACGGCACCGCCGGTGATGCGATCGCCGGGGCCTTTGCTGACCGGCAACGGCTCGCCCGTCAGCATCGATTCGTCGACGTGCGTGTGGCCGTCGATCACGTCGCCATCCACCGGCACGCGTTCGCCCGGTCGAACGACCACGCGGTCGCCGGCCCGCACCCGCTCGATGGGCCATTCCGCCTCGGTTCCGTCCGGCATCCACACCCGCGCGAGCGAGGGTCGCAGCTGCTGCAGGGCGCGGATGGCGGCGGACGCATCGCGCTTGGCGCGGGCCTCCATCCACTTGCCCAACAGCACGAGCGTGATGATGGCCGCGGAGGCTTCGAAATACAGCGCCGCGCCCGCTCCAGCCGCTGGATCAACGAGGTGCCAGACGCTCAGGCCGTAGCCGGCCGTGGTGCCCAGCGCGACCAGCACGTCCATGTTGGCGCTGCCGGAGCGAACCGCCGACCACGCCCCTCGGTAGTAGCGCGCTCCGATCCAGAACTGCACGGGTGTGGCGAGCGCCCACTGCCAGACGCCGGGGAGCATGGCGTGGACGCCGAAGGGCAGCAGCAGCATCGGCGCGACCAGCGGCAAGGTCAGCACGCTGGCGATGATCAGGTGCCGACGCAGGGCATCGGTGGCGACCGGGGGCGGGGACGGAACGCCGCTCGCGCGAACCCGAGCGCTGTAGCCGGCCGCTACCACGGCCCGCAGCAGACGCTCGACATCCTCGATCACGCCCTCCACGCGAGCCGATTCGGTGGCGAGATTCACCGTTGCCGCGCGGACGCCGTCCGCACCGCGCAGTGCTCGCTCCACGCGTCCCACGCAGGACGCGCAGGTCATGCCTTCGATGTCGAGAACAACGGGAAGCGTCGTGGCGTTCGGTGGGTTCATGGGGCTCGTCCGGCGGGTCGCAGGGCCACCTTGGCCCTTCCCACCGGGGCAAGGTCAATGCCCGTTGTCGAGACCCGCCCGCGTGGTTCAGGAGCACGTCGGCACCTGTGGAGCCGCCGTCGGAAGAAGGAAACCCGGCGCGGCGTGCGAGCGCCCGCGCCGGGCCGTCTGGGGATCAGCCCAGGGCTTTCAGGGCGCGCTCGCACGCCTCTCGACAGGCCTTGCACGCCTCGGCGCAGTGAGCGCAGTGGCGATGGTGATGCGCGTGGCTGCGGCACTCTTTCTCGCAGGCCGCACATGCCGCCGCGCAGGCCTCGAGCTGGGCGCGAACGGCGGCGTGGTCCTTGAGCGACGCGGACTGGATCAGCAGCTGGACCGTGGCGGCGCACACCGTGGCGCAGGCGATGTCCTGGCGGATGCAGGCGGCCATGCCGGTGGGGTCTTTCTCGGCCAGGCAGGCGTCAGCGCAAGCGGTGCAGGCCACCCAGCAATCGAGGCAGGCCTTGATGCAGTCCTCGAGCGTGGCGTGGGGTGGATGGGGATGGGTTTTCAGCACGTCGAAGCCGTGAGTCATGGGGAAGTCCTCGTGGCAATGGAAGGAAAATGCGGCCCCGGTCGCGACCGCACCCCGACACTGCCCGGGCTGACACGCGTCAGGTCAAGCGTTTCGCGAACCAGGTGCAGTCGGCTGGTGTTTCGCCTAAATAGGTGTGGACACCTCATTGGCTGAGGTGCGCCCATTCCACACAGGAGTACGAGCCATGAAGAAGATTGCAAGCGTTACGGTCCATCTGGACCAAGAGGTACCGGAGTACATGCACGGCGTGCTGCGTTGCGCTGAGGTGACATCGGAAGACGAAGAGGGGAACGAGCAGGACCACCCCGAACTGATCGACAACGCGGAGTTCGCTTCCGAAGACGCGTTGAAGGCCGATGTGGCGGAACGCCTCGGCGTCAGTCCCGACATCGTGGACATCGAGGACTGACCACCAAGCGGGTGTGCCGCGTCACACCCGCGACGTCCGCCCCTCAGCATCCTCCGCTCGGCACGATCACCACGCTCGGGGCGATCGCGGAGGCTCCGCCAAGTCGTCCAAAATCGGGCATTCCGAACGACCGTCCCCGGCACACGCATCGATCAGCCGCTGCAGCGCGCCGGACATCGTTTCCAAGGCGGCGCGCTTGCCGTCAAGCTCTTCCAACTGCACTTCGGCCAGGGCGAGCGTGTCGGCATTGCTGCGGTGCGGGTCATGCCACAGCGACAGCAGCGTCCGAACGGCATCCAGCGGAAAGCCCAACGCCCGCGCTCGAGCAATGAACGCCAGCGTGTGGAGGTCGGCGCGGTTGAACCGGCGCTCCCCCGTGCGCGTTCGGCTCGCTGGCGGAAGTAAACCTACGGCCTCGTAGTGCCGCGCCATGCGCACGGTGATGCCGGCGATCCGTGCGGCGACGCCGATCGACACCGGGGTGTCGACGGAAGCGGGCGACGGTGTGGAGCGCGACGGGCTTCTCCGGGGATCCGGGCGTAAGGGCATCGGGTCGAGCTCCCGCGTGGATGACACGCGCCAGCGTCGAGCCTCCCACGGCGGGAAGGTCAACCCCGTCGTCACGCGGCCTCGCTTGACCTTCCCACGCGGGTAGGCCGCATCGTCGGACGACATCCCCGTTTGGAGTGCGTCATGCGATTCCATATCCCACAGATGACCTGCGGCCACTGCGTCCGCACGTTGCGTAACGCGATGGAGGCCGCGTTTCCTGGAGCACCCGTGACCATCGATCTCGACCGTCGCGAGCTCGACGTCGACGTCGAAGCGGCCGAGCGGCCCCGCCTGGTCGGCGCGATTCAGGACGCTGGCTACGAGTCCGTCCCGATCGAGCGCTGAACGTCGCGACGCGTCTCGAAGCGGTCCCCGGGACGTTCGTCCCGGGGACTGGACCGTCAAGCGAGAAGGGGTAGCCCGAAGGCGAAAAGGGCCCCCAGCGCTGTCAGCACCACCGCTGTCGCGTACAGCCGATGCGACCAGCGGCGCAGTCGGGTACAGGCTTCCGCCTGACGCCGATCGGCCGGACACGGCAGTCGTCGCGCGTTCCACAGCATGGCGCCGGAAAGCGCCAGCATCGCCGTGGCGATGCCAAAGACGAGCGCCTTCTGCTCGGACAACCAGATCAGCTGCGGCACGGCGCTGACCAGACCGGCCAACGCAGCACCCGCACCCAGGCTGACCATGACCGCCGGAAGCACGCAGCACACTAGGGTGCCGATGCTGGTGGCCAAGGCGCCGGTCGCCCCCCAGGCACTGGTCTTCAGCGGCGTCAGCGGATCAGCCGCCACGGGCGACCTCGGCGCGGATCTCATCGACCGTCTGCTCGGTGCGCTGGATCGAGACCACGGTGTAGCCCGCGTCCTTGAGCGATGTCGTGACGGCCTCGTCCGTCAGGTTCTGGCCCGGCTTGAGCGCGACGGCCACGAGGCGGTCCTCGAGGCTGACATGCACCTCGGCGACCTCGGGCTTCTTCGAAAAGGCCTGCGTGATGCCGTTGGCGCAGAACGCACAGACGAGGCCATTGACCTCCATCTTCAACGTGGTGGCGAACGCCGGTGCCGCGGCAAGGGCGAGGAGGAAGGAGAGAGCGATGCGATTCATGGGATAGGTCCTTTGGAGTGAGAAGGGTTAGAAGTTGAACATCAGATTGAGGGCGGGTCGGCCGCGCTGATCCACGCCGGCGTCGACCCACCAGGTTTGCGTGAACAGGCGCAGAGCAAGCTCCTTGTTGATCTCGTCCATCCGCATTCCGGACGAGCGCTTGGCCTTGAGCACGATCCAGGTCGCCATGCGATCCATGTCGTGCTCGTAGGGCGCGATGCCCAGCGATGCGACGTCGCTGCGGAACTGCCAGCCGTCACCGTTGAAGTACTCGGTCACCCAAGCGGTGTAGATGCGCCGCGTCTCGTAGTCGAGCTGCAGACCGGCATGCCAGACGGCCTGTCCGTTCGGCAGCGCCGCGTTCGAGTAGCGGGCACGACCGAGCCCGCCCCAGACGAACGCGTTGCCCTGCGCACGGGGAAGGTTCCAGCGGTGAAGCAGCCGAGCGCTGCGGACAAAGCTGACGCTGACGTTGCCGTCCAGGCCATCGATGTCTTCGACGCGGGCGTGGCCCGCAGACACGGACCAGCGGAAGCTGGGGCTGTAGGTGTAGGCGAGCTGCTGATAGTCCGCGGTCGCATCGATCATCAGCATGTAGCCGTCGGCGTAGCCGACGGGGCGCGCCGCGAGAGAGCCCGCAGACAGCACCAGACAGACCGCGAGGGTCTGCCGAAAAAAAGTCCGAATCATGGTTGAACTCCGAATCACGCCCCGGGTGGGGCAAGACCGCGGCGAAACGCCGCGGCGCGGGCGTGAGTCAGGCGTTCGGGGGTCGAGGCTCCACGCCGGTGCGTCGGCCGTGGCCGCGAGCGCCCTGAAGGGGAAGGCGGCTGGCGCTGGGAGCGTCAATCGAGACCGTCAGGAGCAACAACCCCAGACTCGGTGCGGCGCAGGCCGCTTCGCACAGCGCTTCACACGGCTCCGGCACGTCGTCTGACGACGGGGCATCGGGGCTCACCGGGTGGCACGGGGCCGACGTACCGCTTGGCGTCTCCACGGGCGCAGTCATTGCCGGCGCGCCGGCGATCGCCATCTGCGCGAGCAGCAGGGCGAACAGGCTGAAGACAAGGGCGAGGGTGCGGCGCATATCTCCACTATCCCTCGTGCGGTGTCGAAGAGCAGTCAACATTTCCGTCCGAGCCGTTCGGCCAGAGACGCGCCTTGTTCGGTAGCGAAGACAACGGAGAAGTGCTAAATGCTGATTTGCGACAAGGAGTTACGCGACCTCTGGGAGATTTTCGCAACTATCCCTGCCAACCCTCTTGTTCGACCCGGATTTTTGCAATGTGGCGTCGGGCTGGGAAAAGGGCCGCGTGGAGAAGGGTGTACTGGATTCCCGTCGGCGGATCTGGGTGGCGGCGCAGGACGAGCGCTTCGGTTCGTTCGCTGAGCTGAACGTGTGGCTGGGCGAACAGTGCCGGCAGGCATGGCAAGCGCCGCACCCGGACTTTCCCGAGATGTGCATCGCTGAAGCGCACGAGCACGAGCAGGCTCACCTGATGCCGATGCCCAAGCCCTTCGATGGGTATGTGGAGTCATCGGCGCGGGTATCGAGCACCTGCTTGGTGACGGTGAAGCGCAACCGCTATTCGGTGCCCTGCGAATGGGCGGGTCGTGCGGTCAGCGTTCGGCTATACCCCAACCGGGTGGTGGTGGTCGCTGAGCAGTCCGTGATTGCCGACCATGCACGCGTGGTGGATCGCGACCACACGGTGTTCGACTGGCAGCATTACATTCCACTGATTGAGCGCAAGCCGGGTGCATTGCGGAATGGCGCGCCGTTTGCTGATTTGCCAGCCCCGTTGCAGTTGCTGCGCAAAGCCCTGATGCGCCATGCGGGCGGTGATCGCGTGATGGCGAAGGTGCTGGCCGCGGTTCCGGTGTTTGGCTTGGAGGCCGTGCTGGTGGCGGCGGAGCTGGTGCTGCAGGCCGGGCGGCCTAGTGCGGAGCACGTGCTGAACGTGCTGGCACGGCTGCACGACGCGCCGCAGCCACCGAGTGTCGAGACGGCGCTCATGGTGAGCGAACCGCCGACCACGGACACCACGCGATACGACCGCTTGCGTGTGGAGGTGGCCCATGACTGAGGTCATCGATGCGCTGAAAGAGCTACGCCTTTACGGCATGGCATCGTGCTGGAAGGACCTGCACGACCAAGGCGGCCCTGAAGTGGACGCGAGCGGCGCCCTGCTGGCGAAGTTGTTGGGTGCTGAGCAGATCGACCGCCGTGTGCGGTCGATCCGTTACCAGATGAACGCGGCGCGCTTTCCGATCCATCGGGATCTGGCCAGCTTCCAGTTCGACGGCACCCGCATCGACGAGCGTTTGATCCGCCAATTGGCGACGGGCGCGTTCATGGCGCGTGCTGAGAACGTGGTGCTGATCGGCGGCACGGGCACCGGCAAAAGCCATCTGGCCACGGCCATCGGGGCCAGTGCGATCGGTGACCATGGGCGGCGTGGGCGGTTCTTTTCCACGGTGGAGTTGGCCAATGCGCTGGAGGCGGAGAAAGCCGCTGGGAAGGCGGGCCGCCTTGCGCATCAGCTACTGCCCTTGGACTTTGTGGTGCTGGACGAGTTGGGCTACTTGCCGTTTTCCCAAGCCGGCGGTGCGCTGCTGTTCCATCTGCTGTCCAAGCTCTACGAGCACACCAGCGTCATCATCACGACGAACCTGACGTTTGCCGAATGGGGCAGCGTGTTTGTCGATCCAAAGCTGACCACCGCACTGCTGGATCGCATCACCCACCACTGCCACATCGTCGAGACCGGCAACGAGTCTTACCGGTTCCGACAAAGCAGTAGCAGCGGAAGGACGCGCATCAAGGCACGCGAGCAAGCAAGGATCGAACAAGCCAAGGAGGACGGCGCCTAGACCCGAGCAAAAGGACCGCTAGACTGGCTAAGCCGGGGGCCAAAATCCCGGCTCCACCCCTGGTCAATTTTCAACGCGCAGAGGTGGTCAATTTTGGGTGCGCGCCAACAGATCAGCAACTCTGGTCGTCTGCGGTGGACTTCAAGGAGTCGTGAGAGTCCATCACAGACCGCCCGCCGTTTCTGACGCGACACGCTTTGGGGGACAGGTCGCACTGAACTCTCGCGACAGCATTTGCGACCGCGCCAAGTTTGAGGGGACAAGACCCTGACGGCGTCGGCGTCTTCAGCAATCGGCGCAAGCCGCCATCTGGCTGATTCTAGGTAGGATTTCTCGAACGCCACGACAGAATTCTCGTTGCGTCAGGCTTTGGTGGACTGCCGTCATCCATTGCTGGCTGGCGACACGCGGAGGTGGCGTGACGAGTCATGCCAACACCTTTTGCGTTCTTACATAATATTCATTATGCGCACTTATGGCGAACTCACACCCCCAGCTCCCGCTGCGTCAGATACAGCCTTAAATCGAATTCCCACTGGTGGTACTCCGGCGCCATATGGGTGCACAGCTGGTAGAACGCCTTGTTGTGGTCGCTCTCCCGCATATGCGCCAGTTCGTGCACCACGATCATCTGTAGGAACTCCGGCGCCGCATCTTTGAACAAAGCGGCAATGCGAATTTCGCGGCTGACCTTCAGTCGGCTGCCCTGCACCCGCGACACCGTGGTGTGCGTGCCGAGGGCGTGCTTCAGCACCTGCAACTTCCCGTCGTAAAGCACCTTCCCCAAGGGCGGCGATTGGCGAAGGTGGCGGTCCTTTAGCTCTTGAACGTACTCGTAAAGCTGCCCGTCGCTGCGAACGGCGTGCCGCTCCGGATACTTCTGGGCCAATACCTCACCCAGGCGACCTTGCTCGATCAGCGCGCGCACCTGCACCTGCAAGGGTTCGGGATAGCCAACGAGGTACTTCAATTGCTGCATGGAAAACCGAAATTCCCGGCGACGTTTTGGGTGGCCGCTATCATGTGCCGGAAACCCCACTCAAAGACACCCAGATGGCCAAGGGAAACCCGCTCCAGGAACAGCTGCTCAAGGCTGGCCTGGTCAAGAAATCGAAGGTCTCGGAGGTCGCGCGCGAGCAGGTGAAGGCCCGGCACGGGAAGGCCGCCGCCCCGCCCAGCGAGATTCAAATCGAAGCGGAGCGGGCGCGTCTGGAGAAAGCCGAGAAGGATCGCGCCCTAGAAGCCGAGCGCAAGGCGCAGGCGCGGGTGAACGAACTCGCCGCGCAAGCCCGGCAGATCATTCGCGACAAGAAAGTGCCGCGCTCAGGCGAGAGCGAATACCGCTTCAACGCCGATGGCGCAATTCGCACGCTGTTGGTGAACGAGGAATTGCGCAAGAAGCTGGCCTCAGGCGCCTTGGTCATTGCCCGTCTGGGTGAGGCCTATGAGTTGTTGCCACGCGCAGCCGGCGAAAAAGTGCGTGAGCGCGATGCAGCGCTGATCGTTCTCGATCATGGTCAAGCCAGTGATACACCGGCCGAGGCGCAAAGCTCAGAAGATGATGCGTACTACGCGCAGTTCCAGGTGCCCGACAACCTAGTGTGGTGAGCGATTACTCTGAAGCCGCGTTCACTGCCACAGCGGCTCTGTAGCCTTCCGGGACGGCGCCATCGGCGCCTTCGATGTTGCGAACACGCCACAGCGTTCCATCAAGGAAAACTGGCTCGTCATTGATGTCGCCTGCCCCGCCCACTGAAAACGTGCTCGGCGACGCACGAAGCCCCACACCCGCGGCTTTCAGCACCGCT